>JABFRB010000028.1 GCA_013141385.1 Bacteroidales bacterium
AGAGAAGAGTAAGGGTCTTTAGCTGAACTTAGATCTTATAATCTGGCGGAGCTACTAGTTCACCTTTACTCTTCTGGTTAATCGGTATTGAAAATTAATGTTTTTATTTGAATGCAAATCTAAAGGCAGAGCTAGTTCGGCAGAGCCAATGACACCTTACATCAAGCTGACGTTATTTAATATCCCACTAAAATAAAAAGATAGGAATAGTTACTCCTACTTCCTACCAAACCTCTAATTAACATGTAGTTGGATTTTATCACTTCATTTGTGCAATATTTGAATAAAGAGATTCCGTAGAATATTGTTATTTTCAAAAAATTTAATCCACTGCCTTGAAATGTTGAATGAAGTAAAGCATTATTTTCCAAAACAAGTAGATTTTTGGATTTGTTCAGAACCAAGTTGGTGAGTTAGACATCTTAACCCGACCAGTAACATAATAAAAGAGTCACGCAAAATAGGCTATTTGCATTTACCTCTGTTAAACTTTGTTAAGCCTATTCGTGAGCCTTACATAAAAGCTAACTTTGTTGATATGAGTAGAAAGCTAATCTGGATTTTAACCATAATTATTTCATTTGCAACATTTGGATTAATCCTTGTTCAATCCAAATGGGTTAGAATTGCAATTGATGTAAAAGAAGAACAGTTTGTTCAGTCGGCAAATTTGGCTATGACAAGCATAATTGAAGAGGTTGTACAACAAGAAACAATTTTACAAATTGTTGGCGAAATAAAACCTTACTCGACAATAAGTTCCACAGGAAAATCAAGACTAACTTATAGTACAAGTATACTAAATCAAACCCGAAGTGGTTATCGAAGTCTTCAAAAAGACCGTGAAGTATTCACCTTAAATCAACTTGACTCACTAAAAATTCCCACAATTATTGGCATCAGTACCAGTGATTCAATTAGGATAAACAAGGCTAACAAAATTAACGAATCATATTACAATCCTTCCAAATCCTCCGCCAAGAAGAATTTTTCAGACCTAAACCTCAACCTTGGAATTGATAATAGACTCCTCAATAAAACAATATTTGTTGAAAAAACTATAGATAATATGATTCGAATCGAGCAACCTATTGAGAAACGAATTACCAAAGAGGTGCTTGATACTATAATTCGAGGAGAACTACTGCGTAAGGGTATTACTGCTAAGTTTGAGTATCGTGTATGCAATGAGCAGGATAGCACCGTTTACAAATCAAAATACTATAGCAGACAAATCAAAGGGGTTATTCTTAGGAATCAACTTTTTCCAAATGATTTCTTTGCACGTAGATATTTTCTAAATATCTACTTCCCAAACCAAAAGTCATATATCTTAAGCTCAATTGTGCTTATGACTATAACAACATTCCTGTTGACACTTATAATCGTTTTTAGTTTTTCAGTTACAATACTAATAATATTCCGACAAAAACGTCTCTCGGAAATAAAAAGTGATTTTGTAAGCAATATGACTCATGAGTTGAAAACGCCAATTTCAACAATTTCCCTTGCTGCTCAAATGCTTAATGATAAAAGCATCCCGGTTGAAAGGAAAAACTTAAATTATCTTGGAGGTGTTATTGCCGACGAAAGTAAACGGCTTGGATTGCAGGTTGAAAAAGTGCTCCAAATGGCAATTTTTGAAAAAACCAAACTAAAATTAAAACTAAAAGATATAGATATTCACCAGATTATAGATAAAGTGGCTTCTAATTTTAAAATTCAAATTGACAATGCAGGAGGAAATCTTCATTGCCAACTTTCTGCATCGGATTATAATATATACGCAGATGAAATTCACATTACAAATGTTATAATAAACCTACTTGATAACGCTTTGAAGTATCGTAATGGTCACCCAAGTATCATTTTATCAACACAATCGGCAACTAATGGAATAATTATTGCCGTAAAAGATAACGGGATAGGTATTAGTCGTGATAATCTAAAAAGAATTTTCGATCAGTTTTATCGAGTTCCTACTGGAAATATTCATAATGTGAAAGGTTTTGGGCTCGGTCTTAGCTATGTTAAGAAAATAACAGAAGCTCATGGGGGTAAAATTTGGGTAGAAAGTACAATAGGTGAAGGAAGTGTTTTTTCAATATACCTGCCAAATGCAGGCCCAAACGATAGAATTCAATAACTCAAAAAAAACGAACAATGGAAAATAGAATAATAAGGATTCTGCTTGCAGAAGACGATGAAAACTTAGGAATGTTGCTAAAAGAGTATCTTCAAGCAAAGGATTTTGAGGTTGACCTTTATAAAGATGGGGAAAAAGCATATAAAGGATTTCAAAATAAATATTATGACATTTGCATCCTAGATGTTATGATGCCCATTAAGGATGGGTTTACCCTTGCTAGAGAAATAAGGATGTCTAATAGCAGTATGCCCATTCTTTTCCTTACAGCCAAATCAATGAAAGATGACATAATTGAAGGCTTTTCGCTTGGGGCAGACGATTACATGACAAAACCATTTAGCATTGAAGAATTGCTTATGCGCTTAGAGGCTATCCTAAGACGTACCCGAAAAGATTCAGTTACAACAAGTCAAAGTATTTTTCAAGTTGGCAAATATACATTTGATGCAATGAAGCAGACCCTCCAAATTGGAGATAATATCCGTAAACTAACCACCAAAGAGAGTGAGTTGCTAAAATATTTAAGCGTAAATAAAAATGCTATTCTTGATAGAAATTTTGCGCTAAAGACCATTTGGGTAGATGACAGCTACTTTAATGCTAGAAGCATGGATGTATACATTACAAAACTCCGTAAATACTTAAAGGGTGATCCAACCATTGAGATTATTAATGTTCGGGGAAAGGGATTTAAGCTTATTTCGTAGTTTTTTCATCAATATTCTCAAACAAGATTAGCTATTTAGAACCTTTAACCTTCTTTTTCGTTATATTTGTCAAAGGATTGGCATAGTTTTAGTCTATTAATTCTTTCTTTTTAAAAAATATTTTGTATTATTAGCATTATGTTCTTAGTATTCAGACAAAATATTTTGTGACCATGGAAAAAATATTAATTGACCCTACAAACGAGACACCCAAGGTGGTTCTTGATAAAGATAGTAACAGGTTTGAAATTTCCGGTAACTCCCTGCCAGAGGATGTTAACTCATTCTATACTCCAATCCTTTCATGGTTTGATGAATACACCTCCAGTCCAAATTTAAAAACTGAGGTTGTATTAAATTTTGAGTACTACAACACTTCATCATCTAAGATGATATTAAAGATTCTCGAAAAATTCAAAGAAATTCACAGGAAGGGCTTTGATGTAGAAATTCAATGGCATTACATGGATGATGATGAGGATATGATTGAGGCAGGGGAAGATTATTCCGAACACGTAAAAGTGCCATTTAAATTTGTCTCACACCAAAGATCCAACAATTGATCTAACCTTGAAATATCCCATCAAATGGATAGCATAATCTTAAAACTTCGACTTCTAGCATTAAGGATTACTGGTAAATTCCCAAAAGTTGATGCTGTTGAAGCCAAGGAAAAAGCCCTTCAAAACGAATTTGAGGAGTTTAACCTTTTTGCTAAATCAGACGAGTTACTAAGATTTCAGGAACTTAAAACCTGGATCGAAACTAAAGAGCATGAGCAGGTTAGACTAGACCTAAAAGCCAAAACATTCAAATCCTCCGTTGAGTTTCAAACTGAAAAAGAATTTATTACTCTGCGCAAAAATAAGGCTTTAAAAGATTATTTAATGCTCACCCAAACTAATACTCCTAAAGAGTATACCGATATTGATAAATCGGGATTACCTCAGAAATTTATTGAACTTAAAGCATACATAACCAGCCCAGAATACAAGAAGGAAAGAAAACGATTTGTGGCTGAAAATACCGATGAGTATAAAAAAGAACTTGCATTTAATGAATTAAAACAGAATGAGCAGGTTAAAAAATTCTTCACCCTTAAGAAATCTAAATCGTTACAAAACTACTTTCAGATCAAGGATTCAGATATACTACCAAGATATAACAAATTAAAGGATCAGGTTGATTCCCCAGACTTTAAGGAAAAGAAAGTCTACCTATTATCTACCGACAAATTTGAGAAAACAGAACAGTACCAAAAACTTCAAGAATACAATAAGTTAAAACAATCCGAAAAAATTCGTTGGTACTTTAAGGCCATTAAGGATGATAAGTTTAAGGAGATTAAAAAATGGGAGTTGACCTTTAGTGAAGAATTTGAGAGTAAAAAACTTGATCAGCAAAAATGGCTCACAAAATTTTTCTGGGGTGAAGCATTACTAAACAGCAGCTATTCCCTTGCTTCTGATAGTCATTGGTATACCGATGGCAATAACATTTCAATTGATAAAAGCATCCTTAAAATATCTACACGCAAGGAGAAAGCAAGTGGCTTATCCTGGGATTCAAAATATGGTTTTATCCCTAAGGAGTTTGACTATACATCTGGTGTTATTAGTACTGGGAATTCATTCCGTCAGCAACATGGTCGATTCGAAGCAAAAATCAAAATCACATCTTTAGAGGGAATTTACCATGCATTCTGGTTGGTAGGTGATAAAATGCTACCAGAGGTTGATATATTCAGGAAAAAAGGCGATGGTTCTTCTGCTCTTCAGGGCGCATTTTTCTGGGAGAATGGACAAAAGGGAAAACCAAAAAAGAGTATTACATCTGTTGGTGGACTTTCCCTCGATTCTGAGTTTTATATTCTAGGTGTTGATTGGGACGAGCAAAAAATAACATGGAAAATAAATGGTATTCCATTTAAAGTAGAAACCAATAACCTACCCAAAGGTGCGGTTTACCTAGTATTATCTTCAGGGGTAAATGGTAAAATAGATGAATCGAAACTACCTATAACCCTTGAGGTTGATTGGGTAAAATGCTGGACTCATAAAAAAGATCAAGTATAAATACAGCAAAGGAGGTTCTTAAGCCTCCTTTTATTTTTTACAGCCTAAGAACCAAAAAGACACATTAGACTCTTCCGGGTCTACCGACTCTGGAAGGTCTTGCTTAATGGAAAATCCTACTGAAATCTTTAAAATTTAATTTTGAGAAGATTATAATACATAACACCCAATATTTTTTCGAATAAAATTCAAGGAATAAATATTTCGGTGCTACGCATCTATACCTATATTCTACTTTATTCTCTACAAATATTCAGTTACTACGCAGCAAAGAAGGTGTAGAGCACCTCAATATTTGTAGAATCATTAATCACCCCAATAATTTAGGTGCGTAGCACCGTAATATCTCCAGAACCTTCCAGCCCCTAAAACTCTGGAAGGTCTTACCTAATGGAAAAACCTGCTAGAGTCTAAAAGACCTAGCAGAGTTTTGATAGGTTTACAACTCATAACACCATAATACTCCACTGAAAAAGAGCCAAAGTTTCACGCAAAACACGCAGCAATAAAACGCAAAGACCACAAAGCACTGATTTTGTAAACCAAACTCTTTGTGAACTTTGCGAAACCCTTGGCAATCTTTGCGTGAACCCCTAAGGACTCAACGAAGTAAAAAATTCTTTTTGGACACCCTTTAATATCTTATTCAGCACCACAATTTAAGCTCAGGCAGTAGTAAGTATTGCTAATTAAAAAACACCATCTTTTGTAGTTGGGTCTCCGTCACCACCCCTAATTTGGAGTAGTTCATTAATATTAAGGGTTTTAAATCCTTTTGCCACTTTTTTTTCTTTTCTTTTTTTTAACGTTTTCATAATCTTAGGTTTTTAGTTAAACTTTTAGTTTATTTTTGTATTTATACTTAGTTTTTCGGCGCACTGTTAAGAACATTATCGCAATAATAATGAATTCTTTTAAATCACAGTTTAATTACTTGATATTCAAAAATCTTGTTTTATTCTTAGCGGGTTTTTTTGTTGCTCTGACAGTAGATGCACAACAACTTACTAATGCCAATTATGCAAGTATACTTTACGATAGCAGTAAGGTATACTATTCAGTTGGAAATTATAATAATGCTATAAAAGATTTAAATAGAATTCTTCTGCTAAAGAGTAAGTTACCAGATGATAACAGTCCTGAATACTTTAAGATATATAACCTGTTTGGGGTAGTTTATAGAAGACAGGGTGATCTAAGTAGGGCTATTGATTTTTACAAAAAAGCATCAAAAAGTACTTCCGATATTTTTAACTTATCAGTTATCAATGGAAATATTGCCAATATTTATTCCTTAAAGGGAGATTATTCAAAAGCCATTTACTACTACGAAAACACCCTTCAGGTACTTGAAAAAAGCGATGATTCGAAGAGGTATCGCTACATGGCCGACTACAATCATAATGTTGGCTTTTGCTACTATAAGTTGGAGAATTACAGCCTTGCCCGAGATTACTACTTAAAAAGCATTCAACTTGCCGAAAAGAATAAGCTGGGAGGGGTAGGTGAAACTTACTATAATAGTGGGCTAGTATATCAAAAACTAGACAGCTTGGAAAAAGCAAATTATTGCTTTAAAAAGGCCATTGAATGTAATACCAAGGAGTTTGGAGAAAATCACTATATGACAGGAATGGCATATATGAACTATGCTGCCTTTTATTCAGATATCCGTGATTATAAGAATAGTTCTAAACTGTATAAAAAATCTCTTGCTATTTTGCAAAACACTCTTGGAGATAAACATCCTTATACATCGTTATGTCTTAAAAATATTGGATTTTTAAACTATCAATTGAATCAATACAAACAGGCTTTGATCTATTTTCAAAAATCACTTATAGCAAAGATATATAACTATAATGATAGCTCAGTATATGTAAATCCAGTCCCTGATATATTTCCAGACATGGATTTACTAGTTGTACTAAAACTAAAAGCACAGGCTTTTAAAAAATTGTCGGAACGCGAAAGAAAGGAAGAAAATCTTAAAGCAGCTCTTGCAACCCTTGAACTTACAACAGTTTTTATTGAGCAACTACGTACGGGTTATCTGTACGAGGGTTCTAAGCTGCAAATAGCAGCAAAGGAGCACGAAACTTACCTGTCTATAGTAGAAATAGCCAATGCCCTATACGAAATTTCAGGCGATTCTAAATACTTGGGTATAGCATTTCGGTATGCTGAGTATAGCAAGTACGCTGTACTCAGGGAACTGAAAAACGAGGAAATGGCCAAGGGGGTTGCTGGAATACCCGATAGCATTAGCGATAACGAGCGTAGGGTAAAACAGCAAATTGCCAGCATTCGAATGCAGGTGGCAGATGAGAGCAAACTGGAACACCCGAATAGGCCGAAGATAGATAGGTGGAACGAGCAGCTGTTCAGCCTATACCAGAACCTTGAGGGGCTAATGCAGAGGCTCGAAAGCAATTATCCGCTTTACTTCAAGCAAAAGTATAGCAACCAAGTTGTAAGCGTAGAGCAGCTGCAGAAGTCAATGGGCAAAAATGAAGCTATACTCGAATACGTACTCGGCAACAATGCATTATATACCTTTACCATTACTAAGGAAACATTCCAACTTGTAAAGCAGGAGGCTGATAGTACCAGCCACACAAGTCTTAACTTTTTAATATCAGCCCTGCATAGCGAATACTCATCGGATTATGCTGCCTACAGGAATTCCGCTTATGCCCTTTACAAGAAACTTATCTACCCCGTTGAGCCTTTGCTAAAAAACAAAAGCCTACTTATAATCCCAGATGGTGGGCTGAACCTTATCGCCTTTGATATACTCATAGACAAACCTTATCGGGATGGCGATAAGCGTGATTACAGGCAAGAATCATATTTACTAAAGAAATATCCTATAGGCTATGCCTACTCGGCTACTTTATACAATAATACCTTAAGCAATACGTATAAAGGTTCACCCGATTTTCTTGGAATTGCACCCGATTACAAAAACTCAAAGGATTCGCTAAGAAGCATTCCCTTGGGGTTACAGAATATTAGGAAGATTGCTCTGCTTACATTCGGAAAATCGCTAACGGGGAATAGTGCAACTGAAGGGGCGTTTAAAAAATATTGTGGTAGGTACGGTATTATCCATTTCTACGCACATGGTTTTGAGGATACTCTTAACCCAGCCAACTCAAAACTTGTTCTATCCGCCCCTACAGATTCTGTAAACGATGGATACCTGCACGCCTGGGAGGTTTACAATATGCAACTGAATGCAGAACTGGTGGTGCTTGCATCCTGTTACTCTGGATCCGGCAAAATGTCGAAGGGAGAAGGAGTGCTGAGCTTAAGTAGAAGTTTTATGTATGCTGGTAGCAAATCGTTAATAATGTCGCTTTGGGTTGCTTATGATAGATCCACAAACAGTATACTAAATAGTTTTTACCTGAATATGCTAAAAGGGATGCGAAAGGATGAGGCTCTTAGACTTGCAAAACTAGAGTATCTGGAAAATGCCGACCTAGCATCCCCACGTTTTTGGGCTGGTATAGTAGTAAATGGAAACCAAAATGCCTTATACAGTTATTGGTACTTAAAAAAGGCAATTATAGCAACTATAATTATTTTAATACTATTCCTCATTTTCAGAAAACGAAAAACGATAGGAACCAAGTTAAGGAAATTTTCACGCTAAATCGCTAAGTCACAAAGAAATTCAAAAGAGATATCAGAGTATAATTAATGGGCTAAAGAAAATTTTGAGGTGCTGGAAAAAAATCTTTGTGTAATACTTTGAGAACCTTTGTGTAATAGCTATTCAAAAAAGTCACAAAAATCCACCAAAAAGATTACCGAACCATTGTAAAATCAAATCCACTAAATATAATTTATATAGACTTTATCTATTTTATATAATAATTACCCCTGTGGATTCTTTGTAATGTTAATACCTCCCTGGTGAGAAGTCATTAATCACTGAGTTTCTTTAAAATACGCTTGGCCTTTTTGTAGTTATAATCATTGCCATCTACGATAGCCCGAAAAGTATTAATTGCTTTTTCTTTATCTCCAATTTTTAGGTAGCAAAGTCCTAGATACCATCTTGCTTGAGGAAAATAATCAAGTTTGCTCTGGTTATTAAGAACCTGTTCGAGGTAGTCGGCTGCTACGCTATATTTGCCAACCTCCATTAGAGCCAATCCAATGAATAAGTTTCGCTCAACTTCAATAGTTACGGATGATGGCAAATCTTTTAAAAGTAGTAGAGCATTTGTATACTCCCCATCCATATATTTCTGCTTGGCAATACTAAAAGAGTTGCTATTGATCATGTAACCAGAATAATCGTATGGGGCATAATATTTTGCGTAAAGGCTATTCTCCAACGAATCGTTGGGTTGAAAATAATACGCAATCCCACCTCCCGAGATAATTAGTACCGCAATAGAAGCAGCAACTAGCCAATATTTAAGTTTTCTATTTATAGAAAAAGTCCGAGTGGTGCTAGGATGTTCTTTGGCGGATACGTAGTTTCTATAAGCCTCTTCTAGTTTCTCCTTAAGTATAAGATTTTCAATAGAATTATTTATTTCTCTTTGTAGGTAGACCTCCTTCGAGAGTTCTAACCTCTTTTTTAGCGTGTGTTCAAATTCAACCCTTTGAGATGGTGATAATTCATTATCAGCATATTGATGCGTTTCTACCTTAATTTTTTCTTCCTCGTATATTTTTGCTAAATATCCATCGGCGAGTATTTCATCCGCAACAATAGACATTTGTTCCAGAGGAAGTGTGTTGAGTAGAAAAGCAATAATCGTATCTCTATCAATCGGTAAGGTCATAATTCATAGTTGTTTTTACCCAAGCAATATACAAATAATATTTATAACAATAAAATATTTATAAAAACGAATAAATAATGTTTTTGTGTAAATAAAAACAACACTTAAAAGGCATTCAAATTCAAAGAGTCAAATAATTTAGGTGTTAAGGCTATATTTTTATGTGATGTAGAGAAAATACTTCAAGTGAACAAACATAAATCTATGCTTTTTTGTTGTATCCTGAGTATTTTTACTCCGTTTTCTTTTGATATTGCTACTCTCACTTGAATTCTTTAGCAAACCACTTATGCGTTCAACCTTAATATTTACAATGTGTTGCGATAATACCGATTGGAAATATGTAATAGTCCAATTTCGGCTCCGCCTCATGGACTAAACATATTTATCCATCGGCATTTACCAATTTAATAAATTCAAAAGATTGGACTATTTTGAATTTAAGATTGGTATAAAATATCGCGAAATGCGAAGGAAAACTCAACTGCTGGGTTTAATCTTCTATTTATCAACAAATTACCCCAACAAATATGAAACTGATTTTTAATTTGAATAAACATTTTCGTTTGAAGGGTTGATAATATTTAAATGTCTGATTTGAGTATAAGCATAGTATTTATCTATATTTTTATTCATAAAAGTTACAATCTTATTGCAGTTACGCTTAGTGTTGTTTTGCAATCCTCTTTGTACATCATCTTGGTATCAAAATGCCAGCTCCAACCCTTTTTTTCAATTCCCTCTGAAATGGTTGTATATACAGTAGGTTTTGAACCTATAAGTTTACCATCCTCATCATGGTATTCCTCCTCATAATCAAAAATTAGCACAGATTTTCCGATAGGTAGCATTTCTATATGCTTTTTTTGAATTTCTTCAGTTATAACTATTGCTTGAGCATCTGTTAATTTTACTTTTTTTGCAAGATAATCTGTTAGAATTATACTTAGCTGGCTAAGCAGATTAACCGATACAATCATATCCTCAGAAAAGATAGGCGGTTTTATTGTTGAGATTCGCTGAATAAACTCATTCCCCTCAAAGTCCTTCTTTTTCTGATTATAGATTAAATCTACAATACCTCCAGTTATATCAATCGTTTCGAACTCAACATTCTTATATCTTGAATATTTATTAATGATTTGATTGGGATGGATTATATCTGTAAGTATAATTCTTTCACATCTTTCTATAAGAAATTGCATTGGCACATCAAGCAACCAGCCACTTCCTAGGATTCTAATCGATTTGGGATGTTGGTCTTTTACTGCTAACTGAATATACTCGCTCGATTTTACCAAATGGCTTTGCCATCCTCCCTCCTCGCGCAGCATCCGACGCATAATGCCTGACTGCCCTGAGAGAAAACCCATACGGGAATTCCTAAACCATTCTTTAATCATATCAATTGAATAAAAAATACAAAGGAATAAAAAATCCGGCTCAACTAGCCGGATTTAAATGAATCCAATATCTTTCTAATTAATCCATTTTAAGAACTGCAAGGAATGCCTCCTGAGGAACTTCAACCGTTCCAATCTGGCGCATACGTTTCTTACCTTTCTTCTGCTTCTCCAACAGCTTACGCTTACGGGTTATATCACCACCATAGCACTTTGCAGTAACGTCTTTACGTAAAGCCTTAACGGTTTCACGAGCAATAATTTTTGCTCCAATAGCTGCTTGAATTGCAATGTCGAATTGTTGGCGTGGAATAAGCTCACGTAACTTCTCGCACATCTTACGACCAAAATCATACGCATAATCCCGATGAATAAGCGATGACAGTGCATCAACCATCTCGCCATTAAGCAGAATATCGAGCTTAACAAGGGTTGCCGTCTGAAATCCATCGATATGATAGTCGAACGAGGCGTATCCTCTGGAAATAGATTTTAACTTATCATAGAAATCGAAAACAATATCGCTAAGCGGTAAGCGGAAGGTCAACTCTACCCTATCTGAAGTTAGAAATACCTGATTCTTTAGGATTCCACGTTTATCAATGCAAAGTTTCATCACCCCGCCAAGATACTCAGATTTAGTAATAACCTGAGCATTGATAACTGGCTCCTCAATATGATCAATTACGGTTGGAGCGGGTAATCCACTTGGATTATGAACCTCTATTATCTCTCCTTTAGTAGTATGAACTTTATAGGATACGTTGGGTACGGTTGTAATAACATCAATATCAAACTCTCTGTACAAACGCTCCTGTACAATCTCCATGTGAAGCAGACCCAAGAATCCGCAACGGAAACCAAATCCTAACGCTAGTGATGATTCGGGTTCATATGTAAGCGAGGCATCGTTCAATCTAAGTTTATCCAATGATGCGCGTAAATCTTCATATTCATCGGCATCTACAGGGTATAGGCCCGCAAAAACCATGGGTTTTACATCAGCAAAACCCTCAATAGACTTAAGACAAGGATTGACAACGTGGGTAATGGTATCACCTACTTTCACCTCTTTTGATTCCTTGATTCCTGAGATGATATACCCAACATTCCCAGCGTTTAATGACCCTCTGGAAATTAACTTTAATCTTAAAATACCAACCTCATCAGCCTCGTATTCTTGACCAGTATTAAAGAATTTAACTTTGTCGCCTTTTTTAATCGTTCCATTGAAAATTTTGAAATAGGCGATGATTCCACGGAAAGGATTAAAAACAGAGTCGAAAATTAGAGCCTGTAATGGAGCGTTTGAGTCACCTTTTGGTGGCTTGATCCTTTTTATAATTTCATCCAGAATAACTGGTACGCCTTCCCCTGTTTTTGCGCTAACCGATAATATTTCATCGCGTTTGCAACCAATAAGATCCACAATCTGATCCTTAACATCCTCAACCATTGCAGCATCCATATCGATTTTATTCACAACAGGTATAATCTCAAGATCGTGATTTAGGGCAAGGTAAAGATTTGATATGGTTTGCGCCTGAATTCCTTGAGTTGCATCAACAATAAGTAATGCCCCTTCGCAGGAAGCGATTGCCCGTGATACTTCATACGAGAAGTCGACATGACCTGGGGTGTCAATCAGGTTTAGAAGATAATTCGACCCCTGATACATATACTCCATCTGTATTGCATGACTCTTAATGGTGATCCCCTTCTCCCTCTCCAGATCCATGCTATCCAAAACCTGATTTTGGGATTCACGCTCGGTAAGAGTGTGGGTAAGATCAAGTAATCTATCGGCAAGGGTGCTCTTCCCGTGATCAATATGGGCAATTATGCAGAAGTTCCTGATGTTATCCATGCTGATTTTTAATTAGTTTGCAAAGATATTCAAAAATCGCAAATAGAATGCCTATCGGGTTCAACTAAAGTTGACTATTATTCCTTTTTTAAAGTTCTCTTCTTTTTCCAAATAGTAAATTTTGTTTATTCGAACTCATATCAAATCTATATCTTTGTAAAAAAGATAAGTCATGTTGAATAAAATCAAGGTTATAGGTTTTGATGCAGATGATACACTCTGGGAAAATGAACCATACTACCGCGAAACTGAGGATAAATTTTGTGATCTACTAAAGGATTATTTACCAAAGAATAAGGTTGAAGAGGAACTTTTCAAAACCGAAATGAATAATCTTGAACTTTACGGTTACGGTATTAAAGCGTTTACCCTTTCGTTGATTGAAACTGCCATTCGGATTTCGAATTCCCAGATTTCATCCTCAAAGATTAAAACAATAATTGAGATTGGGAAAGAACAAATAAATAGACCAAACCATCTACTGGATGGTGTGAATCTTGTTCTTGAAACATTAAAACCTAAATATAAACTGATTGTGGCAACAAAGGGTGATTTGCTCGATCAGGAAAGAAAACTGAATAATTCAAACCTCCTCCAGTATTTTCATCACATTGAAATTATGAGCGATAAACAGGAGGGTAACTACAAAGATCTTCTTAAGCATCTTGATATTGAGCCAGATGAATTTCTGATGGTAGGTAACTCCCTTAAATCAGATATACTTCCAGTGCTTAACCTAGGTGGGTATGGCGTTTTCATTCCATTTCATGTAACATGGCTACATGAACGTGTTGACGAGAGTGAGGTTTCAAATCCAAGATTTTATAAGGTGGACTCTTTACATGAATTACTAAAATTGAAACTGCTTGAATTATAGAAAAAAATATGACATTAAAAAAAGGAAGGCAAATTTGCCTTCCTTTTCTATATACTGCTAGGGCAGTGAAATATACTTTGCTTACATCATTCCGCCCATTCCGCCCATTCCGCCCATTCCTGGGTTACCCATTGGTGCAGAATGCTCCTCTTTCTTTTCAACTATAACACACTCAGTTGTTAATAGCATTCCAGCAATTGATGCGGCGTTTTCCAATGCAACACGTGTTACTTTGGTTGGGTCGATAACACCAGATGCATAAAGATTTTCATATTTATCTGTTTGTGCGTTGTAACCATAATCGCCTTTACCTTCTTTAACCTTCTGAACAATTACTGAACCTTCAAGACCAGCATTCTCAACAATTTGTCTTAGTGGTTCTTCAATTGCACGTTTTATAATAAGAATTCCAGTAGTTTCATCATCATTATCGCCTTTTAGTTTATCAAGAGCAGCAATAGCGCGAATATAAGCAACTCCACCACCAGGAACAATACCTTCCTCAACAGCAGCACGGGTTGCGCTAAGAGCATCGTCAACGCGATCCTTCTTCTCCTTCATCTCGGTTTCTGTAGAAGCACCAACATAAAGAACTGCAACACCACCAGCTAGTTTAGCAAGACGTTCTTGTAATTTCTCACGATCGTAGTCAGATGTGGTATTTTCAATTTGAATTTTAATTTGTGCAACTCTCTTTGCGATAGTTTCTTTTGCACCAGCACCATTAACAATGGTTGTATTATCCTTGTCAATTGTTAATTTTTCTGCTTTTCCAAGCATTTCCATCTTGGCTGCGTCTAAACGAAGACCTTTCTCCTCGCTAATTACAACACCACCAGTAAGAATTGCTATATCTTCTAGCATCTCTTTACGACGATCACCAAAACCAGGAGCTTTAACAGCAGCAATCTTTAGTGAACCACGTAGTTTGTTAACTACTAGTGTGGCAAGAGCTTCACCTTCTATATCTTCAGCAATAATAAGCAATGAACGACCAGCTTGTGCAACAGGCTCAAGAACTGGAAGAATATCCTTCATTGTAGAAATCTTACGATCGGTAATAAGGATGAATGGGTTCTCAAGAACGGCCTCCATCTTTTCTGGATCGGTAATGAAATAAGGTGAAATGTAACCACGGTCGAATTGCATACCTTCAACAATCTCAACGGTTGTTTCAATACCTTTTGCCTCTTCAACTGTAATAACACCTTCTTTCTTTACTTTCTTCATTGCTTCAGCGATAAGCTTACCAATTTCGCTATCGTTGTTTGAAGAAATTGTAGCTACTTGCTCAATTTTTACATAATCATCACCAACAGAAATGCTCTGTTTTCTTAGGCTTTCAATAACTTTTGCAACACCCTTATCAATACCACGCTTTAAATCCATTGGATTTGCACCTGCGGTAACGTTTTTTAACCCAACGGCTACAATTGACTGTGCAAGCACGGTAGCGGTAGTTGTTCCATCACCTGCATCATCGGCAGTTTTAGAAGCAACCTCTTTAACCATCTGAGCCCCTACGTTTTCGAAAGGATCTTCAAGTTCAATTTCTTTTGCAACGGTAACACCGTCCTTGGTGATTTGAGCTGAGCCAAATTTCTTCTCAATAATTACATTACGACCTTTGGGACCAAGGGTTATTTTAACGGCGTTTGCAAGTTTATCAACACCTTTTTTAAGTTGATCGCGCCCGTCAATATTAAATTTTAATTCTTTTGCTGACATTTTATTTATGTTTTTTACTGTTTAGAAAACTATTGAAAAAATTTTCACAGAATTAATGTTATACAATTGCAAGGATATCTGATTGTTTCATCATTAAATAATCCTTACCATCAACGCTGATTTCAGTACCAGCATATTTTCCATAAAGAACAACGTCTTTAACCTTAACCTCCATGGTTACGTCTTTTGTTCCAGGGCCAACTGCGATAACTGTGCCTTTTTGAGGTTTTTCTTTAGCTGTATCAGGAATATAAATTCCACTTGCGGTTTTTTCTTCTGCCGCCGTTGGTTCAACAAGTACCCTGTCGGCTAATGGTTTAATCTTTACTGACATTTTTACTATTGTTTAAGGTTAAACATAATCATATTTCATGGTTGCGGAATAGCATAAGATATGCCAAATCCTTTTACTGCCGTTTTGTGCCAGAAAAATCTGCCATTTGTCGCACAAGTATCTTAAAATAAATTTATTTCGAAGTGGATTTTCCGCTTAATCTCTTAATTTTAAGCAAAGGACAGCAATAAATTGGTACAAATAAAAAAGTGTCAGCACATGACATCCTGACACCCCTTTGATGTTGTTATTGCGTTAATTCTTGGATGTATCCTTTTGCGCTTGTCCTGGTTGCTGTGTTGCGTTAGGAAAATTAGGGAGAGCCGTTGGATCTTGAGTGTCCTGAATCTGTTTCTCAATTTCTGAGCGGCTTGCATTCGCTCTATCCTTTGGCATTGTAAGCGATGCTAAAAGGCTAAGTACTAAAAGGCTAACAGCTAATGTCCATGTTGCTTTTTCAAGAAAATCAGCAGTTTTACGAACGCCCATAATCTGGTTTGAACCAGCAAAGTTGGAAGCTAATCCGCCTCCTTTTGAATTCTGCACTAGTACAATTAATACCATGAAGATGCAGACTACAATGATCAGAACTGAAATAAGAATATACATCGCTTTGGTGTTTACGTTTATTTATTATCTTTTTCTATTTTCGAAATTTGACCCGCAAAGTAACTACTTTTTTCCGGATATTTCAAACTTAATTTTTCATAAATTGAAATTGCTTTATCAATATGTCCTTGTGAAAGGTATATCTTTGCTATTGGTTCAGTAATTAAATCCTCTGGTTCTGCGAGTGATTTTAATGAAATATCTTCTTGATTTTCGGGTACAACTTGTGGTGGCTTAAGCCGAGGATTACTCTCAATGAACTGTGCTATTAAATCGTCATTAGTTAATGATTTACTAGATGTGCCATTGAAATTTTCGGATTCCTGAGATATAATTGAAAATTCATCGGTGCTTTCCGATTCGCCTATATCTAGTAGTTCCTGGCTAGAAATGGGTGTTTCGATATTTTTTGAATGATCACTTATATCAACTAATAGTCCATTTATATTCTGGGAATCTTCAATTAAAACAAAAGATGATTCCGACTCATTTGATGAAACTGAAATATCATTAGAAGGTTTAACTAATGGATTTAGAACAAAGAAAAGTTGACGACGATCCGGCAGCAATGCAGCTCCTTTATAGAGTTGTTCCTCAAAAGTTGAAGGTTTATTTATTCTCAGGTTTTTCAAGTATAAAACCCTTGCAGCATGAAAATAGGGATACTTTTCAACAACCGATGCGATATAATTGCATGTCTCAGCATTCATCATTTTCGATGAATCTAAGCGACTATAGAACGTTTCTTTCTCCATTTACATTACCAATTTGCAACTGAACTATTAAAAATTTCGTCAACAATCTTATCAACTATCGTTTTAACAAGTGCCTGTTCAACCGATGAAAACTCTTGCTCTCCACCAAAGTCTTCAAATTGAGAGATGGTCTTATCGAAATTGTACTTACTATCCTTTACATTTTCGTACTTAACCTTTATAGAAATAGTTAACCTATTCTTTGCAGCTACCTCATTTCCCTGTATCGCAATGGGTGAGGTTAAATAGCTAGTTATTTGACCGGAAAATTGTAAATCGCCATTTTCCTTTACCAGATTTAAACTAGTTTGTGTTATAAATCTATCTTTTAAAGCTTCTGTAAAAATCCGACTGAGTGAAGGATTCACAAGACTTGCATAGTTCTGGAAGTATTCAACGCTAACCGTTTTAATGTCAGGAGATATTGAAGCCCCAGTAAATGAATACTGTATTCTGCAACTTGAAATTGGAATAATCACTAATCCCACAAATGTTAGAATCGACATTGATCTACTAAAAAAGAATTTCCTAATTATAGTCATCATAATTTCCTAATCAATATTATGCTCTTTTATTTTGCGATAAAGCGTTCTTTCAGAAATACCCAATTCACCAGCTGCCATTTTTCTCTTCCCTTTATGTTTGTCGAGAGCCTTTTTAATGAACTCTATCTCCTTATTTTCAAGAGATAAAGACTCTTCAACAATCTCCTCTGTATCCTGAATGTTTGCCTGATTTTGAGTATATGATTTACTATCTACCTGAACAGAAACGGGCGTAATTAAAGCATCGGAAGTATTATATAGATTATTTAACAACTTTGCACTTTCATTTTTAATCTCAATATCATTAGGATTACTCCGTAAAAGGTCAAGCACAAGTTTTTTAAGATCGTTAACGTCATTGCGCATATCAAAAAGAACTTTGTAAAGTATTTCTCGCTCCGATGAAAATGTTTGTTCATCAACAAATCCCTTCTTGTCTAATAATGCAGGCAGTTTAATTGAATTATAATCCGGAAGATATCGCATAAGAACCTCTGGGGTCACATTTCTGGTCTCTTCAATTATGGATATCTGCTCGGTAATATTCTTAAGCTGCCTAATATTCCCTGGCCACTTATAGGAAACTAAAATCCGACGAGCATCATCATTTATGGATATTTGGGGCATACGGTACTTATCCGCAAAGTCAGAGGCAAATTTGCGGAAAAGCAAAGGTATATCATCCATACGATCACGTAATGGGGGAATCTGAATGGGTACAGTATTTAATCGATAATACAGATCCTCACGAAATTTTCCCTCTTGAATGGCATAAGGAATTGCTACATTGGTTGCGGCAACAACCCTAACATTTGTTTTATGAACCTTTGAAGAGCCAACCCTAATAAATTCGCCCGACTCAAGAACTCTGAGCAGACGAACTTGTGTTGAAGATGGTAATTCCGCCACCTCGTCAAGAAAGATCGTACCTCCATTAGCAACCTCAAAATAACCTTGACGGCTTTCAGTTGCACCAGTAAATGATCCCTTTTCGTGCCCGAACAATTCCGAATCAATAGTTCCTTCTGGTATTGCACCACAGTTAACTGCTATATATTGTCCATGTTTCCGAGCGCTAAAATGGTGGATTATCTGAGGAAAAACCTCTTTCCCAGTCCCACTTTCGCCTGTAATTAAAACCGATAAATCTGTAGGAGCTACCTGACGGGCAATATCAATCGCCCTATTTAGTTCATCCGAAACTCCTATTATACTAAATCGTTGCTTAATGCTCTGAATATCCATAACTAATTAATCAAACACTGCCAAAATTACATCATTAAAACGATAAACCCAACTCAATGCTGCAATTTAAAACATTTTAAGATTACTATTTAACTGACATTTTTGCTTAGTCGCCAAATCAATCAAAAATTGTACTTTTGATGCAAGAAAATAATAATGCTTTTATATGAAAATACTTGGAGTTATCCCAGCCCGCTTTGCTTCAACCCGATTTCCGGGAAAACCTCTTGCTGAGATTTCTGGCAAACCAATGATTCAATGGGTTTATGAGCGTACATCTAAGGTTTTTGAGGATGTTTATGTTGCAACTGACGATGAGCGCATTCAGAAAGCGGTAGTGGCATTTGGGGGACTAGTCGTAATGACATCAACAGAGCATCAAAGCGGAACAGACAGGTGTGCTGAAGCTCTTAACATAATTGAGAAAGAAGTTAATACTAAGTTTGATATTGTTATAAATGTACAGGGTGATGAACCTTTCATCCAACCAGAACAACTTAAAAAGGTTGCCAACTGTTTTAACGATCCAGCTGTTCAACTCGCAACGCTTGTAAAACAGTTCTCGAATAGCGAAGATATTTTCAATCCCAATAGCCCAAAGGTGATATTAAACTTAAAAAAGGAGGCTATATATTTTAGCCGATCTGTAATTCCTTTTGTTAGAAAAAAGGAGAAGTCTGAATGGCAACAAAACTATCCATTTTATAAGCATATTGGCCTTTATGCATATCGCTGCAATGTTTTAAGGGAGATAACCAAACTAACCCAATCGCCCCTTGAACTAGCAGAATCGTTAGAACAACTACGATGGATCGAAAACGGATATCGAATTCGAGTTGAGGAAACAGATATGGAAACCCTAGCCGTTGATACCCCAGAGGATTTAGAAAGGGTGAAGGAGTTTGCGAAAACTGTTTTAAAATAAATCCTCTCCCTTTTCTTTACTTCTCCTTTAAAATAAATACATACACTGGTAAGTGATCAGAATATCCTCCTTGCCATGTATTACCAACATAGGTGCGTAGTGGATACCCCTTAAATTGCCCTTCTTTCTGCAATACAAGCGGAGAATTAAAAACTTTGGCTTTGAAAAATTTGAGGGTTGATTTATCGCTACCCAAAAGAGGTTCTGAAACTATTATTTGATCGAATAAACTCCATGTGTCCTGATATGCTATTGAGCCAGTACCATCTTTAAATAGCTTCCACATTGGGTTAAAAAGTTCTCCTTTCTTTACATCATCCATATTCCCTTTTGCCGTAAGAGAATTGGTTAAGCTACTATTCACGGGATCATCATTTAAATCGCCCATGATGAATATTTTAGAGTTTATATCGGTTTTGAATATCGAGTCTACAATTGATTTTGTTAGCTCAGCCGCCGCTTGGCGGAAGGGTTGACTTCTTTTTTCTCCTCCACTCCTCGATGGCCAATGGTTTACAATAATATGGATAAGTTCATTGTCGAACATTCCGCTAACAACAAGTTGATCTCGGGATCTCCATGTTGTGTCATCTTTACGTATTAACCGAACCGAACGGCTGGAAACAACCCTGAAGAAATCTTTGCGATAAAGAAGAGCAACATCTATACCTCTCCTATCTGGCGATTCATAATGTACAAAACTATACTTTGAAGCTTTTAGTTTGGGAGTATTTACCAAATCCTCAACCACAGAACGATTCTCAATTTCGCTTACTCCAATCAACGCTGGCCCTCCTGGAAACATTTCAGAACCAATCTGAGAAATAACCGTTGACATGTGATCGAGTTTTTGATTGTACTTCTCGTAATTCCATTTATTAACACCATCTGGGGTAAATTGAACATCGTTTGAACCCGGAATTGTATCAAATAGATTTTCAAGATTATAAAAAGCAACACAACCCACTTTGTACTGTTTTTTACCTTGGGTAAATGCATTTTCGACAATGAATAAACCCAAAACCAATACAATAATTAAAACCTTTAGCACACCCTTCGATTTCATCGCAGAAAATTTTAATGTTTATACCCTCAAATATCTTGATAACAGCAAAAAAACAACGCATTGAGATAAACCAGAGAAAAAACAACTTTTTTCGTCAATCCATTAAAAATAAAACCTACCTTTCTCTTCGCAATGCCTCATCGAATGGCAAATATAGCGTACTCCTTTATATAAAAAAACTACAGGTCAATTATTATTCCTTTTAGGTAAATAATTAAAAAATAAACTGTTTTTTTGTACTTATTAACATTAAGAATTATTGTAAGTTGTAAGAAAATCAAAACAATTAATACTTATTTGCGGATGAAGAGATTAATTATTTTCACTATTGTAGTTTTATGGGCAGGATTGGGAAGCATCAGTGCGCAAACTACAACACAGGGGGTTGTAAAGGATACAGATACTGGAAATCCCTTACCTGGCGTTACCATCCAGATTCAAGGAACACCAATTACAATTACTACAAATTCTCTGGGAGAGTATCAATTGCCATCCCTTCCAGAAGGTAACTATTTATTTACATTTACGTTAGCCGGATTTCAAATCACAGAACAGCAAGTTGAACTGAAATCTGGGAACCAAATAATTCCAGAGGTTTCTATGAAACGAACTCAGGTTGATGAGGCTCAAAATCAAACATTATCAGAGGTAACCATCTCTTCCGATGATTTAGATATGGACTCAAAGGGTCAGTCTGTTTCTGGGTTATTACAGTCTGGCGCAGATCCATTTGAATCGGCTGTTTCATTTACGTTTAGCCCTGCCAGATTTCAGATAAGAGGCTATGATTCTGACTACAATTTAATGTATATGAATGGCATACCAGTAAATGATGCCGAAAGCGGTTTTTCCAGCTGGGGCGATTGGGGTGGGCTAAATGATGTCACTCGTAATAAGGAGTCGCGATACGGCCTATCAACTTCAAACTTTTCATTTGGAGGAATTGGTGGAGTTACTAATATCAATACTCGTGCATCTCAGGCGCGAGTTGGCACAAAAGTATCATACGCATCTACTAATAGAACCTATACAAACCGTTTAATGTTCACCCATTCAACCGGAATGATGGAAAACGGTGTTGCACTTACTTTAAGCGGTTCACGCCGATGGTCAGAAGAAGGTTATGTGGAAGGTACTTTCTATGATGCATATTCCTATTTTATATCTATAGAAAAAAAGTTTAGCGATAAGCATTCCGTTTCTTTCACAACATATAATGCTCCTACAAAAAGAGGAATGCAAGGAGCTGCAACAGACGAGGCAAACAAACTTGCTGGTTCAAACTTCTATAACCCCAATTGGGGCTATCAGAATGGGGAAAAACGTAACGCCAGAATTCGTAATCAACAGGAACCAACCTTCATGTTAAACCATTACTGGAATATTAACGATAAAATGAACCTAACAACCAATTTGGGTTATTCATTTGGAAATTATAGCACATCTGCACTTAATTGGTACGATGCTCAAGATCCAAGACCTGATTACTATCGTAAACTTCCCAGTTACTACCAATCAACTGGCGATCAAGAAACCGTAGATCAAATTACAGATGCTTGGAAAAATGATATTAATACCCGCCAAATTAATTGGGATAACTTATATCAAAGCAACTATAGAAGCATTGATACCGCTAAGTACATTCTTGAAAATAGAATAACTGATTCAAGACAAGTCTCCTTTAGCTCCGTGTTAAACTGGGATTTTAAATCAAATATTAAAATAGTAAGTGGAGTTGAATTCTCAATGTATAAAGGAAGAAGTTATAAAACAGTTGACGATTTACTTGGAGGAAAATACTGGGTAGATATAGATCAATTTGCTGAAAGAGATTTTGGTGATCATAATTTGGCTCAAAATGACTTGGATCACCCTGATAGACAAGTTAAAAATGGCGATACATTTGGCTATGACTATGATGCTAATGTTAATACTGGCTCACTTTGGGTTGTTGCTAGTTACATAACAAACCATGTGGATTATTACTTTGGCGCCAATTACGACATGACCCAATTTTGGAGAACAGGAAATATGCGTAATGGTCGATTCCCAACAAACTCAAAGGGTAATTCAGAAAAGCAGACATACAACACATATGGATTTAAAGGTGGAGCAACATGGAAAATAGATGGCAGAAATTTTGTTGAAGCTAATGCCACTTATATAACAAGGGCACCATTCTTTAGGAATTCCTATATCTCCCCAAGAACCAGCAACAGGATTATTCCAGCATTAACGGAGGAGAAAATTTTAAGCACTGATATCAACTACAACCTTCGCACGCCATTTGTTAAAGCAAGATTTTCAGCCTACTATACTCGCTTTATGGATCAAAATGAGATGAAGAGTTTCTACCACGATACCTACAATACTTTTGTTAACTATTCAATGATTGGGATTGACAAAGAGCATAGGGGTATAGAATTTGGTGCTGAAATTAAGGTTACAACAACACTTAAAATAAATCTTGCAGCCGCTTTAGGTTCTTATAAATATATTTCGAGACCAAGTGTAACAGTAACAAAGGATAACAGCGATTCAATATTTACGTATAATCAATCTGTGTACATAAAGAATTTCTATATCTCTAATACACCTCAAACAGCAGCAATGATTGGTATCAATTATGCATCTCCTAAGTATTGGTATTTAGGTGCAAGTGTAAGCTATTTTGGTGATACCTATATTGATTACAATCCTGAAAGAAGAACTGCTGAGATGGTTGATCCAAGTAATCCAAGCAATCAACTAATTACAGAACAAACGGGTGTGCCAAGTGCATATCTTGTCGACGCTAGTATTGGTAAATCATGGAGGATTAAAAAATACTTTATTAACTTAAACTTCCAAATTGCAAATGTCCTAGATAAAACCGATTTTAAGACAGGTGGTTATGAGCAATTACGCTATTCTGGTTTATCAAGCGACATTACAAAGTTCCCATCCAGATATTACTATGCGTTTGGACGGACTTACTACTTGAGTCTTGGATTTCGTTTTTAACAATTAATACTGTAGATGATGAAAAAGATAATATATATAATAAGTGGAGTAGTACTCTGCACGCTGATATTCAACTTCTCAAGTTGTATCGATAAAAGTTTTACTGATATCGAGCCTAGAATTGACTCAACATTAATAAACGCAAACACAACAATTGCTGAACTTAAATCTGCTTACCCAGGGGAATTAATTAAACTAACAGATACCACCTTTTACAAAAGAGATTCAATAATTATTGAGGGTATTGTTATTTCCGATGATCAAGCAGGTAACTTCTATAAATCAATTATCATTCAGGATGCCACTGGTGGAATTGAAGTGAAATTAGATAAAACAACCCTTTACAACGATTACAAAAGAGGGCAAAGAGTTATAGTCATTTGTAACGATCTTTATTTAGGCGATTATGGTGGACTAACCCAAATTGGCTCGACATTCACCGAGAACGGGTATAGGCAGATTGGGGGTATTGAGGGAGATGTTATGATAAACAAACATGTGTATAGAAAAGGAAAAGTTTTAGTTCCAGTAACCCCTCTAACGCTATTACCCAATATGCTAACTACCAATAATTTTAGCAAATTGGTAAGGGTCAATAATGTTCAATTTACAACTTTGTCTTTGCCGGGAACTAGCAATCGTTTAACTTTTGCGGATAAAGCAGGGGGTGAATCCATTGATCATTATATAAATACCTGCCCTAGCTCGTTTACTAGTTTGGTGGTTCGTTCAAGCGGCTATGCAAAATTCGCAAACGATACAATTCCCAGTAGGAATGGTTCAATTATTGGAATACTCAGCTACTATAACGGCACCTACCAGCTGATTGTGAGGGATTTGAAAGATATTAATTTTATTAACGCTAGATGTAACAACTAGGAGGAGATAAACAATGAAAAAGAAAATTACATCAATACTGATACCCTTTATTTTTCTTGGGTACGTAATGTTTCAAGGTGGATGTGTTAAGGAAAACTTTGATACTATACCTAGCTTAAAAGATACCTCAAGCCTAATTACTACAGCTAGCATTTCCGAGATAAAAGCTTTATTAACAAATACAGCCATTGTCTCCAAAGTTAAAGACCTTGCCACTCCTACGTTTTGGCAAACAGTAAAAAGTCGCAATATTTCAAAAAATGTGACTGATATTGCTTCAATTGTGATTGAAGGGTATGTTACCTCAAGTGATTCAACTGGAAATTTCTATGAGGTATTTACTATTCAGGATTCAATAGATGGACGGAATGCAACTGGAGGGATAGATATTAAGGTTAATACAAGCGATTTATACACAATTTATAGGCTAAAACCAGGGCAAAAAGTTTTGGTTAAATTAAATGATTTATACTTGGGTTATTATAGGGGTGTATACCAATTGGGTGCTGCAATTGTTGAATTAGGTGCATTAAAACTTGTTGGAATACCTCCTGCTCAAGTTCCTAACTTTATTGAAAGATCTGGGGTAAGAAAAAAACTTGAACCTATCGATCTTAACATAGATCAGGTTAATGTTTCGCATGTTCAAAAACTAATTCGAATTAATAACGTTCAATTTAAAGATCCTTTCAATGCTTTTAGTATTCCAGGTGTTAATACAAACCGAACACTCATTGATTGCGCCGGGAAAACACTTATTCTCAGAACAAGCGGTTTTTCAACATTTGCCGCTGCGCAAGTTCCATCTGGAAACGGTTCTATCACAGGTGTTCTTAGCACCTATGATGCAACGCTCCAATTATATATCCGCGATTTAAATGATATCCAGTTTACCTACCCTCGATGCGGATCAACAGCCCCAACGCCAAATAAAACCATTGCTGAATTAAAGGCCATGTGTACCTCCACCTATTTATACATTAATACAGATGTGGTTATTTCAGGGATTGTAACTGGAAATGATGAATCGGGAAATCTTTATAAATTACTAAACATTCAGGATGAAACAGGTGGAATAACATTCTCTATTAACATTGGTGGATTATACCCAGAATATCCTGTAGGAACCAAAATCGTCGTTAATTGCAACGGATTGTGTATTGGAAAATATGGCGGTGTAGTTCAGCTTGGTATGCCTCCCTATGCAACTTATGTTACAAGATTAGACCAAAACACTTTTTATAGCAAAGTATTTACAATTGGAACAGGTTTTACTGTTGCGCCAATTAGCACTACAGCTGACGCTTTGAATGACAATATGATTAACAAATTGATTACATTAAAAGATGTACAGTTTGGCGATTCTGATCTTGGAAAATCATGGTCTGAACCCAGTGCAACTACTAATCGAAATATTGAAAGCATTTCGGGAAATAAGGTTATTGTTAGAACAAGTAACTTTGCAAATTTTGCGCTAACAAGCTTACCTTCTGGTAGTGGGAATATCACTGCAATTTTAACAAAATATAGTAGTGATTACCAACTTGCAGTCCGCGATTTAACCGATGTTCGACTAATTAAACCCCGATTCTCCTTTGTTCTTTCACAGGGTTTTAGTTCTGCTACTGTTGGTTTGCCCATTTCTGTTGATGGCTGGAAAACAATTGCCACCGCTGGCACAAAATTATGGT
Source organism: Bacteroidales bacterium (assembly GCA_013141385.1). Lineage (NCBI taxonomy): Bacteria > Pseudomonadati > Bacteroidota > Bacteroidia > Bacteroidales > Bacteroidales bacterium. The sequence goes on from JABFRB010000028.1 coordinate 26,667, forward strand.
CGGCAAAGGCTTATTCTGGTGATACTTACGCTGAGATGAACCCTTATAACTCAGGTGAGGCTAGTAATATAGCATGGCTTGTTTCACCTCAGGTAAATTTGGCTGGAATAACTAACCCAACTTTAATTTTCCAAACTGAATATAACTACTGGTTTAGCCTATCAACATTGCAAGCATACATCTCTACAGATTTTGATGGTACTAATGTTAATGGAGCCACATGGACACAATTGACAGGAGCACGAATTGTCCAACAAGCCGATGGTACTAATAAATGGGTTAGCTCAGGTTCAATCGATCTAAGCCAATATACAGGTAATATCTACATTGGTTTTAAATACTCTTGCAGTGGAGGAACTAGCGCTACTGCATACAGAGTTGATAATGTAAAGATATTTTCTAAATAAAAGATATTTGAATATTCTGACCCCATCAGCAAAACTGGTGGGGTTTTTTTATCATTATAAAAATCCTAATAAAGTATTTTCTTCCTCAGTGAAATTCAAAGATGAATTCTTCTTCTTAATTTTTTTTATCAACTCCAAAGTATTAGCAACAAATGCTCTGTGCTCTGGGATATTGGGATTAAATGGCTTGTGGTTAACCGCAGAAATAACTTTTTCTATCTCCTCCATTAAGGTTATTGATTTTGATTCAATTAAAGATTTTTTAAACTTTTCCCAGATATATTCAACAGCCACTTTTGAGGGATGCAGCATATCATCGGCATAATAACGATAATCACGCAAATCGTCCATTAAAATTTCGTACGATGGGAAGTAAAAAGCATTATCAGGGTATTTGAGGATCAATTTATGGATTGCAACATTAAGAATTGATTTACTTTGCTGATTTCCAACAGCACCATCTTTCCAATGTCGAACAGGGCTTATCGTAAAAACAATTTTACTGCATGGTGTCTGGCTCAAAAGCAAATCAATCAGTTCAGACCATGATGTCACAATCTCCTCAACGCTCATCAAGTTATTATTAAATTCTTTTGATGGAACCTTATGGCAATTTGTAACGGGTTGATTATTCTCCTTAAGGTAGTATACCCTAGCCGTTCCGAAGGTTACAAGTAAGCAATTTGCACTTTTAATAAATTTATTTGCATGTGATAAATCATAGTTAATCATCGCAAGACATTTGTTCTTATCTGAAGAGGAGTAACTAGAATGGTGAAGGTAACTATACCATAGACCATCCCTAAACCTAAGATCGGATTCCGTGAGCGGCGTTGCCTGAATAATACGTTCAATAACAAGTTTTACTGACAATGGGTTATAAACAACCCCAAAAGGATTAACTAAAGCGGGCATCTTGCGCTCAACCATAATTCTTCCAATATTCTCAGTAAAACAAGAACCACAAAAGATTATGGGTGTTTTGTAGCTAATATCAAAAGGGAATGGTTGAACATCAACCTCAGTTCTGAATGCTGGGATCATCGCATTTTTTAAAATCAATATCCATTTTAGAATCAATCCATTTAATGATTTCTTCAAATACTATCCCCCGTACAGTTTCATTGTGTAACTCGTGGTACATGTTAGGCCAAGGAATAAAGGTGCCACAATTAAGACTAGTCGAAAACTCTTTAGAAGCATTAAACGAGGTAATCTGATCGGCCTCCCCATGCATTAAAAGAACAGGCGTTTTAATTCCCTTTGCATACTTCAGGGCAAACTCACCTGCATTTCTTAAGGCAACATATAATTTAGGTGTAATTCGATTGTGATTGAGAGGATCGTTCTTATACTTCCAAACCTCTTCATCTAAATGTGAAATTTCAGAGGGTAAAACAGAAGACTTCATTGGTAGGAATGGAGCGATGTAATTAAGTACCGAGGCTAAGAAATTTAATAATGGGGAAATTGGTTTTGTCAATTTTAGCCAAGGTGATGTTGAAATGATAGCGTTTACACTACAGCATCTGCGAATAGCGTGATTTAATACAATGTTACCTCCCATGCTATGACCATAGAGGATTACTGGCATATTTGGAAAAAACTCTTTCCCTTTAGTAATCGCTAAATCAACTTCAAGAAGTAACTGCTCATAATGGTGAATGTGACCCCGTTGACCGTCCGAAAGACCATGACCTATATGATCCCATGTAAGAAATGCATATCCTTTATTCACAAATATCTCCGCCCAATGCAGATAACGTTTGGAATGCTCGCCATGTCCATGTACAAAAAGTATCAGGGCTTTGGGTGTTGTTCCCGGAGAAACATGCCAGACAAATAGTTTATGATTTCGGGGTGTAACCCAAAGTAGTTCTACCATTTTCATAAAAATAAATAAAAAGCCAAGATAGTAAATAATTGATAATGTTGTATGTGTAATAGAAAATGAAGGATGAAAAACAATTGTATTACTCCAGATATTAAATTTTAGTGGCATTTTGATATAAAACTTGCGAATTGTTTTAAGGTTTTTAAGTGATATTCTATTGATTAGAATTCGTAACAATTTTTTTCCATCCAGTTCTAAGTAAAGGCGTATTATTAAAAATCATATTAAAATTTTCATTGGATATTGTTCGCATTTCTTCTGGAGAAAGGCTTAATATCTCCTGCTTTGACATTAACTCTTCACATTTTGATATAGTAATTTTACTATTCCAAGGGCAGACTTCCTGGCAAATATCGCAGCCAAAGCACCAGCCATTTAGCATTTTAACTTCATCATCAGTCAATGCTGATTTTTTTTCAATTGTTAGGTATGATATACATTTTCGTGAATCGATAACACTTGGCGATACAATTGCTCCAGTTGGGCAAGCATCCATGCAACGTGTGCATGTTCCACAATGGTTTCTAATTTCTGCGATAGAAGGTTCAACCTCAAGATCAACTATCAACTCACCAATAAAAGTATATGATCCTAATTTGGGATTTATCAACAAGGAATTTTTACCAATCCAGCCTAACCCTGTGCGAACAGCCCATGTTTTTTCCAGAACTGGGGCAGAATCAACAAAGACTCTCCCCTCAACTTGTCCAAACTCTTTTTGGATTAACTCAAGTAGTAGATATAATTTATCCCTTACAACATCATGATAATCGTGACTAAGAGCGTAACGGGAAATTTTTGGAGATTCCGTTGATATTCTTGGACTCCCTGAATAGTAGTTGATTAGAACAGATATTACAGATTTAGCATTAGGTACAAGAATTCTGGGATCTAGTCGTTTTTCGAGATTTCGTTCCATGTAGGCCATCTCTCCATTCATTCCTTCTGCCAACCAATGCTTAATATGACTATCTTCTTCCGCTAAAAAACTGGCAGAGGATACCCCACAAGCATCAAAGCCTATTTCAAGGGCAAGAGATTTGATTTTTTGTTCTTTAGTCGCTGACTGTTGCTTGGCTTCGCCATTCATATTTATTCGGGGATTCGTTCAACTGTCAACTAAAAAATGTCAATACTATAGAAATCCAAGTTCAAGCATAGCCTCTTCGCTCATGCGACTTTTATCCCAAGGGGGATCGAAGGTCAGATTGATTAATGCTTCAGTTATGCCCTCAACCTTACCCACCTTTTCATGAACTTCATCTAGCAATTCATCTGCCAATGGACAGTTTGGTGCAGTAAGAGTCATTGTTACCTTAACTTTTCTATCCTCATCAACATCAACCTCGTAAATAAGGCCTAAATCGTAAATGTTAACGGGTATCTCTGGATCGAAAATATTTTTCAGAACCTTTACAATATCGGCCTCTATTGCTAGTATATCTCGTTTTGTTTCCATAATAGTAATAATTTTATTCCACAAATAATTAAATCCTTTAACCACATAGTTTCATGAAGGAATCCACTAAGAAACACAAAGGAAAACTTATTAATACCTAATGGTTAGATTGACCTTAGCGTTCATTTGTAGTTGATATTTCATGGATCAATTATTAAGTTTCGATTGGTATGCAATTGCATAGAGTCTCATCTGCTTAACCATTGCAACAAGCCCATTCGAGCGGGTTGGGGAAAGATTCTCCTTTAGCCCAATCTTATCAATAAAGTAAAGATCCGCATCAATTATCTCTTTGGGTGTTCGTTGGTTTAATACTTGAATGAGCAGTGCAACAATACCTTTGGTTATGATCGCATCGCTATCTGCCGAAAAAAGAATTCTTCCGTTTTCAAGTTCAGCATCAAGCCAAACCTTACTTTGGCAACCTTTAATAAGGTAAGATTCCGTGCGCTTCTTCTCATCTATTGGAGGAAGGTCTTTCCCCAACTCTATAAGCTGTTGGTATTTATCCATCCAATCGTCAAAAACGCTAAAATCGTCAATTATCCTATCCTGTACCTCGTTTAAAGTCATCTCCATTATTTTAAATCTTCTTAATAATTTCTTTTTCAAACCATTCTCTATCCCCAACGCTCTTAAAAGATTCGACAGGAAGATAAATAAAATCAATTTTTGATGTGTAAAGTAAATAATACTTTCTGTTTCTTTCTACACTTCGAAAAAAACGAGTTTCAATGGATGTTGATGTACCATTCACAATTATTACATCGATTTTATCAGAATCAATTTCATAGTGTCTTTCCAGAAGAAATAGCCCATTATTATTAGCAAACGTCCAATACTGGTATGCCATAACCGCCTGAATAAGAATTAACGCTGCAATTATGAAATACGCAAAAGAATCTCCTTGTTTAAGTAATAAAAGTAATACCAGCATAATCCAAATCCAAGCCACTAACCACCAGCGTTTTTTCAAATAGCTTGTGATCAAAATCTTGAATAGCTCTTTTTCAGTTAATGTTATTTGTTCAGTTACTATCATGGTTTTTACTAAATTTTATTTATTCCTCTGGCTTACCCAAACATCTCTTTTATCTTCTTAACACCATCAATCAACCTATCAATCTCCTCAAAAGTATTGTAAAATGCTAATGAAGCCCTAACGGTGCCATCAATAGCAAAATGAGCCATCACAGGCTGGGTGCAATGATTTCCGGTGCGGACGGCAATGCCCATTTTATCGAGTATCATTCCTGTATCGTAGGGATGAATGTTTTCAACCAAAAATGATACTATTGGTGCTTTATGCTGAGCATTCCCTATAATCCTTACACCGTCAATAGCAAGTAATTTTGATGTAGCATATTTTAATAACTCAGTTTCATATGCTGTGGCTGCCTCAATGCCAATAGATTTATAGTATTTAATAGCAGAAGATAATCCAGCCGCTCCTATATAATTTGCAGTACCAGCCTCAAACTTAAATGGGAGTTCATTGTATACGGTTTTTTCAAATGTTACTCCTCGTGGGGCAACCATATCTCCCCCTCCCTGCCAAGGGACTATTGCGTTTAACAGTTTTTCTTTACCATATAAAACGCCTATTCCAGTGGGTCCATATATTTTATGTCCTGCAATTGCATAAAAATCTGCATCCAGATCCTGAACATCAATAATACCATGCTTAACTCCTTGTGCGCCATCTATCAAAACTGGAACATTATACTTATGTGCTTTTTTAATGATTTCCTTGATTGGGTTTACAGTTCCAAGAGAATTTGAAACGTGAGTTACCGCCAGAATACGTGTTTTTGAGGTGATTAGTTCATCTAACTTTTCGATGATTAGTTCCCCATTATCATCGAAGGGTAAAACTTTAAGTTTTGCCTTTTTGCGCTCGCATAACATCTGCCATGGAACGATATTGGAATGATGCTCCATTTCTGAGACAATTACCTCGTCCCCCTCATGAACAAAAGTTTCTCCAAACGAGAAGGCAATCATGTTAATTGAGGCTGTTGCTCCAGAGGTAAAAATCACCTCATTTGTTTTTTTTGCATTAATAAAACTTCGAACTGTTTCACGAGCCTCTTCATAGGCTTTTGTTGACTCCTCGCTCAACTTATGAACTCCCCGATGAATATTAGCATTGATGCTGTTATGGAAATGAGTTATTGCATCGAGAACTACTTGAGGTTTCTGCGTTGTTGCCCCATTATCGAAGTATGCAAGAGGCTTCCCGTAAAGAGTTTGATTTAATATTGGGAAATCTTGACGAATTTTATTAATATCTAATGACATAAAATATTTTTTTAAGATTTACGATAACTGTCAACTAAATACAGTCAACCTCAACCGTCAACGAATCTAACAGCAATGCATAGGACAATTATGGCATCTTGATAGTTCCCCGCGAAGACGTTTGTTTACCAGATCATCAATTCTATCGCGAAGCGGGTCAACGCTGATTTTCTTCACAACATCATGTGCAAATCCAAACATCAGCAGTAACATCGCTTCCTTCTCACCAATACCTCTTGTCTGCATATAAAATTTGGCTTCCAAGTCGAGTTGTCCAACGGTTGCACCATGACTACATTTAACATCATCAGCATAAATTTCAAGTTGAGGCTTTGTGTTCATCTTGGCATCAGCGGTTAGAAGTAGATTATTATTCGCTTGAAATGCCTGTGTTTGTTGAGCACCCCTTCTTACCAATATTCTACCGTTAAATGCCCCAGTTGCCTGATCATCAAGGATACCTTTGAATAATTCAGTGCTAGTACAATGTGGTTTAGCATGATCAATAAACGAATAGTTATCGATATGCTGGGTTCTATCATTTAAGTAAAGTCCGAAGGAGTTATTCTCACATCCTTCCTCATCAAGAAGAACATCTAGATTATTTCTTATAAATCCACCATGAAGGGTAATTGTGTTGGTTGTAACCTTCGAGTCTCTAAGTTGACGAATGTAAACATGCGAAATTTGTGATGAATCGTTGTGTTCGTTCTGCATCTTTACAAAATCCAGCGTAGAAGATGATTCCGTAATAATTTCAGTGACAACGTTCGAAAGAAATTTCTGTGAAGAAAGCGTATGATCACATACAACAATACTCGCTTTACTTCGCTCTTCAAGTATTATTAGGTTTCTGTACTGAACAAGAAGATTTTCATCAGACATTAAAAGATTGATAATCTGAATAGGTCTATCAAGTTCGACTCCTTTAGGAACATATATAAAAACACCATCTTGAACGAAAGCAGTGTTAAGCGAAACAAGTCCTTCGCCATTATTATCGGCAATTGTATTGTAATACTTCGAAACTATTTCGGGATACTTTATTGCTGCTTCGGATAAACTGCCATATATCAATCCATTATCGAGTTTGGTGATTTTTTCACCTTTAGGAAGATAGAATCCATTCAAAACCAAAGCTAAATCAGTTCCAATTTCTGGGATATCACACCTAAAAATATCATCAATTTGGAAAGTAATATTTTTAGGAGCAAAGTATTTTTCAAAATCTTGTGAGAATAGAGGCTCAATTTTCGAGTATTTATACTTCTCGTTTTTAGCATCGGGCAGTCCCAGAAGGTTGAAATTCTCTATAGCCTCCTGTCTTCCCCTATTCAATATTGGAGCTGAGTTATCGGTAATAAGATCAAGGTTGCTAAGATAAAGGTCTACCAAATCCTCCTTGATCGATATAGTTGTTGATTTACTCATTTAAATTTTTATTAGATTGTTATCTTTGTTAAAGACAGTCAATGAAATATCTGTCAACTGATAACAAAAATCTGTTAACTAAATCCTACTCACCATTTTTAATCCAATCATACCCTTTCTCCTCAAGTTCAAGTGCAAGTTCTTTGCCAGCACTTTTTACAATTTTACCACTGTAAAGGATATGTACAAAGTCTGGAACAATATAGTCAAGCAATCTTTGATAGTGTGTAATTACTATTGAAGCGTTATCTGGGCGTTTTAACTTATTTACACCATTTGCCACAATGCGCAACGCATCGATATCGAGACCAGAATCAGTCTCATCAAGAATCGAGAGCTTCGGTTCAAGCATCGCCATCTGAAAGATTTCATTTTTCTTCTTTTCTCCTCCAGAGAATCCTTCGTTCACTGAGCGATTGGTTAATGCAGAATCAATTTCAACGAGTTCTTTCTTCTCGCGCATCATTTTTAAAAAATCTGATGCGGATAATGGTTCTAATCCCCTGTATTTACGTTGCTCATTAACAGCCGCTTTCATAAAGTTAACCATGCTAACGCCTGGTATTTCAATAGGATATTGAAAACTTAGAAATAACCCTTCACGCGAACGAACTTCGGGTGATAGATCAAGTAAATTTTTCCCGTTGAAAAGGATCTCACCATGTGTCACCTCAAAGATTTCTCTCCCTGCAAGAACCGCAGCAAGCGTGCTTTTTCCAGAGCCATTGGGTCCCATGATCGCATGAACTTCACCTGCGTTAATCTCTAGATTAATTCCCTTTAATATCTCTTTGCCTTTTATGTTGGCGTGTAAGTTTTTAATTACTAGCATATTAAAATGTTTATTATAAATCTTTCTTGAATTTTTGTGCCTTTGTAACTTTGCATCAATAATTAAACGCTAAGGCTCAAAGACGCTAAGTATCTTAAACTTTATTATCTGCAAATATTACCCAACACTTCCCTCAAGACTAATCTGTAGCAATTTCTGCGCTTCAACAGCAAACTCCATCGGAAGTTTATTTAACACCTCCTTTGCATAACCATTTATTATAAGTCCAATCGCATCCTCGGTGGATAAGCCTCTCTGATTACAATAAAAGATTTGATCTTCGCCTATCTTAGAAGTTGTTGCTTCGTGTTCAACTATTGCAGTTGGATTATCAACCTCAATGTATGGAAATGTATGTGCTCCGCATTTATCGCCTAAAAGAAGTGAATCACACTGTGAGAAATTTCTTGCATTCTCTGCCCCTTTAAGAACCTTAACCAACCCCCTATAACTATTATTACTAACCCCCGCGGAAATGCCTTTTGAGATAATATGGCTACGGGTATTTTTACCAATATGAATCATCTTTGTTCCTGTATCGGCTTGTTGATGATTGTTTGTTACCGCTACCGAATTAAACTCTCCGTATGAATTATCCCCTAGAAGTATACAACTCGGATATTTCCAAGTAATTGCAGAACCCGTTTCAACCTGAGTCCACGATATCTTACTATTCTTTCCCCTACAAATCCCACGCTTGGTGACAAAGTTGTAAATTCCGCCTTTACCATTCTTATCACCCGGATACCAGTTTTGAACTGTAGAATATTTAACTTCGGCGTTTTCAAGAGCAACAATTTCGACTACTGCCGCATGCAACTGATTCTCATCACGAACAGGAGCAGTACAACCTTCCAAATAGCTAACATAACTATCAGCCTCGGCTACAATAAGCGTACGTTCGAATTGACCAGTATTTGCAGCGTTTATCCTGAAATAGGTGCTTAACTCCATTGGGCATCGAACACCTCTGGGAATATAGCAGAACGAACCATCGCTAAAAACAGCAGAGTTTAGAGCGGCAAAATAGTTATCGGTTGTAGGAACAACTGATGCAAGGTGTTTCTTAATTAAATCAGGATGTTCACGAATAGCTTCGCTCATCGAACAGAAAATAATACCATGCTCAGAAAGAGTCTCGCTAAAGGTTGTCTTAACCGATGAACTATCCATAACAGCATCAACGGCTACACCAGATAGTATCTTTTGTTCATTTAGAGGAATACCTAACTTTTCGAATGTTTCCTTTAGTTCAGGATCTATTTCCTCGCTACTATTTGGGTTTTTCTTACGAGGAGCAGCATAAAAGATAATCTCTTGATAGTCAATGTCCGGGACATTTAGGTGAGCCCAAGTAGGCGTTTCCATTGTTAACCAGTAACGATATGCCTTCAAGCGGAATTCAAGCATCCACTCTGGTTCTTCCTTTTTTTTTGATATTATCCTCACAACATCCTCGCTTAAGCCTTTGGGAATAATATCTGTTTCAACATCTGTTACAAATCCGTATTTATAGTCTCCTGATGTAACCTCGCTTATTATTTTATCCTGATCGTTTGTCATTGCTAAGAAATCTTTATATCGGTAACTTATGAACAAACTGAAAGTAGTAATGTTTGCTCCTATATGCAAATAGTAAATTAATAATGTAGAATAATTCTAATTAAGCACAAAGATATTTACTTTGATTGGATTAGAAAATGTTTTTAGTCAAGAACTATTAAATTACTAAGATTATATATAGTTGACTTTTAAAAGAATTATCAATAATTTTATTGTAGCTAAAACTGAGCGAAGGCTTTAAATTATTTGGAAGAAATTATCTCTTATAAAATTGTAGATTATTTGTGTTTGCAAGCCTCAGCCACTCGCTCATTAACAAAATATTCTGAATTGTAGCTATTCAGATAAACCTAACAGTAAATCAAAATGGCAAAAAAAATCATCTACCTAACAACCCTTCTCTTGGGTTTTCTGATCATTTCTCAACCTACCGTAAACGGGCAGGAAAAGAAAAAAGTTATCGATAGACCATCAAAGTGCGATGTAAAAAACATTGACGATTTTGTTTCTAAGACCTTCGACACCTATGATGAAAGTCAAAAAATATCTGAGGATCTCAGTTTTATCAAGGTAGAGGGTGATGGGAAAACAGTTCCTATTAAAATTACTAACGGTAAAGGAGAGTCTATTAGCAAAGAAACTGCCCTTATTCAATTTGGCGACTTGCTGGTTAGAGCCAAGAAACAAAACGATAATATAAAGACATTACAAGAACTTCAAAAGCCCGCACAGGAGAGTCTGAAAAAGTGCCCCTTGACTCAAAAGCCAAAAGCAACCAAATCCCTGAGTAAAGGTGGCGAAGCTTTAAATGAAGTAGTCAAACAAACAAAAGAGCAGGTTGAATTGATAGAAAAGCAGATAGCGGATATCAAAACAATTAAAGATTCAAAATAAACACCTAGTAATCCAATAAGTCCAAAATGGTAAACCCCAACTTTTGAGTTGGGGTTTGCTATCTATTCTAATTGTTTATTCTTTTTTTGTAGCAATGTAGAAGAAGGGGACATTTGCCATATCAGAAAGCTCCTCGCCCGCTTCGCGAAGTTCATCATCATCCTCGTCAAAATACCAATAAATCTTAATGGAAAATCCTTCTTTTTGAAATCCATTGAGCAGTATTATTATATCATAAATAAATTTAGCTGATGAGGAGTTAAAGTATATTAACTTAAATTTAAAAGTAAATGGCTCAACTTCAACATTCAAAGATTTGTTGTTTTTAATCCAATTATTCAACTCATCGAGCCACTGAATTAATGGAAAATAAAAATCACGAACATTCTCTGGTCGCGAAAACCCACTAATTTCTAGCGTTCGCAATTCAATATTAAAATCAACAGTGGGCGATACCTGTGTTCCGTTTATATGTAACGACTTCATTTGTGACTTTATTTTCTAAGGTGCAAGATAGAAAAAACATTCTTTATGTATTACAGAAAAATATTAATAAACGATAAAGATGCTAACATAATTGATTAACTAACAATTAGAGATGACCATCAATTAGAAAATAGAGTCTTAAAAAGTAAGTCCGCTTGATAATTAATGGGACTTATTCGGTTTAGGTTTGGTAGGGTATGAAATTAAAGGGGTATCCAAGCATATCGGAAATCTCTTCACCTGATTCCTGAATCTCATCATCTCCATCCTCAAAAAACCAGTTAATTAGTACCTCATTTCCTCTTGAGTGATATTTCATAAATTCTAATAAAATATCAAGTAAGAATTTTGAGGATGCAGAGTTGAAATATGTCATCTTAAGGTTTACTGTTAATATATTCTTGTTAAAATCGATATTTTTACTCAATACACCATCACTGAACTCATCAAGCCACTTTAGGATAGGTCTATAAAAACCAATTACATTTTCTGGTCGCGAGAAACCAGAAATTTCAAATAGATTGTTTTCAGGATCGAAATTTATTTTAGGAGTGAACTCGGTAGGTTCAATATTAAGGGAATCCATAAGCATTCTGGTTATTTTATGTGTTTATGGGCTATCTGCACGTTTAATGTAAAATATGAATATTTATCATTAATTGTTGAAAAGGTATAGTTGATTTTATTTTCTGAAACCTTTGCAATATTAATAATTCCGAGACCCGCACCTCCTTTAGGTGAAACATTTCCGCTTAAAATAGTATTCTTATACAGATCCTTCAATCCTTCTTTGTCAAGCGAATTGACTCTGTCTAATTTATTCTTTAAAAGTAGAATTTTATGGTTAAATATTGAGTTTGAAACATACATCGTTAGATTTTGAGAATCCATATATAAGTTAAATTTCGGTAAAAATGCTTTATCATCCTCAATATGATCCTGATGCTTATAGATGTTTTCCAAACTTTCAACCATGGCAGCATACACCTTTTTTCTAATAGTAATATTCATACCACGTTTATCAAGAAGGGCAGCCATCTTGTTAAGCAAAAATCCTATTTCTTCGTAGCTCAAAGGCCCAAAATGCCTTAATAACTCTTCGTTAGCTATTTCTACTTCTTCCATTTTATATTCTAAGGGTTGCAAAATATGAAAGTTAATTAATATTAACTAATATTCAAAGGCATTTTCGATAAAACATATTTTGGTTCTAATAAAAAATAATTTACAATATCACCTTAAAAATACTATTTTCTTTCAATATTAAACTATTAATGAGGCTATTTTTAACCTTATTTAAAAAAAAGGTTGGAATAAATCCAACCCTTTAGTACAGATATAGCAGTTTTCTATTTATTGAATTATCTTCATTTCATCGATTAATCGTGCTGCTCCAGCATATTTATCAACGATAAAAAGAACATACCGAATATCAACATTTATAGTTCGTTGAAGTTGCTTCTCAAAAACGATATCTCCGCTCATAGCCTCCCAGTTTCCATCAAAAGCTAGTCCAATAAGTTCTCCATAAGCGTTTAACACGGGGCTGCCAGAGTTTCCACCAGTTATATCGTTTGTAGTTATAAATGCAACTGGCATTTTGCCATTTTCACCATAACGACCATAGTCCTTTGTTTTGTAAAGATCCTTTAATTTTTCTGGAACAACAAATTCCCAATTATCTGGATCTTCCTTCTCCATAACACCATCAAGTGTTGTTAAAAACTCATAATGAACAGCATCCATAGGGTAATAATCTTTAACCTGTCCATAGGTTAAACGCATGGTCGAATTTGCATCTGGATACATCGCTTTCCCTTGATTCATTTCCAAAACACCCGCAATATATAACCTTTGACCCTTTTTATAGAGAATATCAAATGGATCCATTAGTTTTTTTATCTCTTTATCCTTAGCACTAATTGATTTTGATGCTATAAACGCCGGATCATTTTCTAAAATAGCCAAAGTTGGTGCTGCAAGAAATTCATTTACCTTAGTAGAATCTGAAAAAATTGATTTGGTAAACAAAAAGTCTGAATATTTCACAAAGTCTCCTTGGTATTCGGCAGTAATTGTGTTAAATATATCTGGATAATACGTTTTATCGACATTTTCATAAAATAATTTTAGCATTGCACAAGCTACTTTTATATCAGTGGCTAAGCTGTAATCCTTATAAAATAGTTTTGCTTCTCTCTTTAATCTCAATGCCCTTTTCCCAATTGAATCCGGATCATTCAATTTTAATGATTCATATAACCTTGATGCCTTATCTGCCATTGAGAATATTTCGATTCCTCTTGACAATGCCTCCGAGATGTATTGGGTTACGTAAGTGTAATTCTTATTGCCTGCTATACCTTGCTCAACCATTTTTAGAGCCTCTCCATATTTCTCTTTTCGTTGACTGTTTTCGGACACCCAATCGGAAAAAGTTTTTTCACCCTGTTTTTTAATATCAAATACCTTTAGCCGTTTAAGCGCTTTATTTTGCCCAATGGAGTTCTTCCAGTAGTTGCTTGATCTAGAGTATTTAGATGCATATTTAATGTTAATTGCTCTATCTGCTAGCATATCTTTTAGTAGGATATCCTGTCTGATTCCTCTAATAAGAATTCTGTTCTTATTACTAATATTGATTTGGGTTTCAACCTCCGAAGAGGTCATGTAACGCTGTGTCCTTGCGGGATATCCCATTATCATTGCAAAGTCATCCTTTTTAACGCCTTTTATCGAAATTGTTAGTGCTTTTTTGGGTTTATAAGGCACGTTCTCATTTGAGTACTCACCTGGTTTGTTTTCTTTATTGGCATATACACGAAAAATCGAAAAATCCCCAGTATGGCGAGGCCACATCCAGTTATCCGTATCAGCACCATATTTTCCAATTGATGATGGTGGAGCACCAACCATTCTTACATCATTAAAAACCTCATATACTAAAAGATAAAATTGATTTCCGCCAAAATAATTTTTTACAATTGCATTGTAACTATTACCTTCTTTTGCCTTTTTAGAGATTTCACCACTTATTTTTTCAATTGCCTTATCTCTTTCTGGTTCTGTCATTTGCGGTGTAATTGCTGCATTGACTTGATTTGTTACATCTTCGAGTCTAACCAAGAAAGTAACAGATAATCCGGGCGTTGGAATTTCTTCCTCAAGTGTTTTTGCCCAGAAACCATCCTTTAAATAATCATGTGTTGGCGAACTGTGCTTCTGAATTGAACCGTAACCACAATGGTGATTTGTAAGAATCAAGCCTTGTTCAGAAATAATTTCTCCAGTACAACCGTTACCAAAAATTACAATTGCATCTTTTAAGCAGGAACTATTAATACTGTAAATATCTTCAGCTGAAAGTTTTAATCCCTCCTGTTTCATCTGCTTTATATTTAGTTGATTGAGCAAAGGAAGTAGCCACATCCCTTCGTCCGCTTTTACAGTATTTCCTATTAGGATAACCATCCCAATTAGCAGTAAACAAAATCTTCTCATAGCCAGGTTTATTTTATATTATAAATATTTAAGGTTAAATGATAACGTATAGACTTAACAAATACAATAAAGTTTATTTAACAAAAAATACCAAAAGAAATATTAAAACATTTTAAGTTGGTTTTCTTGCAGTTTATAGGATAATCGATGATAAGGTGTAATTCCGAATTCCTGTAATGCTTTTCGATGGAATTTAGTTGGGTATCCTTTATTCTGTTCCCACCCATATTGAGGAAATTCATTATGCAGGTTAGCCATATAATCATCGCGAAAGGTTTTTGCCAGAATAGAAGCTGCTGCAATTGACATATATTTTGCATCTCCTTTAACAATACATTGATGTTGAATTCCAGGATATTGTTTAAACCTATTTCCATCAATTAGCAAAAGTTCAGGTTTAAGGTTTTTTAAAGCATCAACCGCCTTATGCATTGCCAAAATGGATGCATTTAGTATATTAATTTTATCGATCTCAATATTGGATACCTGCTGAACCGAGTAATCAAGGGCATTTGTAATTATTATTTCCCTAAGGGCATAACGCTGCTTAGCCGATAGCATTTTTGAATCGTTAAGAACCTCATTTACAAAATCAGGGGGCAGTATTACGGTTGCAGCAAAAACTGGTCCTGCAAGGCATCCCCGACCAGCTTCATCACAACCGGCCTCAATAGTATTGGGCTTATAGAAGGGTTTAAGCATGGTATTTACTGGTTAACTGTTTTCATCATACATTTGTAAAGTGAATTAGCAGTACTATCCCAGCTAAATCGTTCACGTTGGATACGAGCGTTCACAATAAGCTGTTTCCTTAAGCTTTCGTCCTTGGAAATTATTATCATCCCTTCGGCAATAGATTCAATATTAAAGGGATCGACATAGATGGCTGCATCTCCTGAAACTTCAGGTAAAGATGTGCAATTAGATACTACTAGCGGCACATCACACTTCATCGCTTCAAGTATTGGGATACCAAACCCTTCATAATATGAAACAAATACCATAGCTAGAGCTGAACCAATAACATTCTTAAGCCTATCAACCTGTAATCGCCCAGAGAAAATAACTTCATCCTTAAACTCCATTCCTTTTAAAATCCCCATCATCTGAGATGTTCCATACATTTTTTCGCCAACTATTACTAGTTTTATCTTTGAACTCGTTGACTTTTTAAATAGTTCAAACGCTAATAATAACCTAACAATATTCTTACGTGGGTTAAAGGCTCCCACGAATACAAAGTATGGTGCTCCATGGGATATCAAATTCTGGGTTCCCTCTATTTCTTTTGGAGATAAAGGGGTATACAATTCATTCGCACCATTATATACTACATCAATTTTGGCTGGATCGATTCCGTAATTTTGACAAATATCCTTTTTAGAATATTCGCTTACTGTTGCTAATCGGTTGGCTTTGTGTGCGAATTTTGGGAAGAAATAGTTATAGTACCACCTTACTAAAAGAGGTATCGTTTGAGGAAAATGAAAAAAATTAATGTCGTGTATTACCCCTATCTGTGGTATATTTGATTTAAGTGGGAGGTAACCATCCGGTGAGACAAAAAGGTCGATTTTGTTCTTTTTAATATATTTTTTTACGGAAATCTCAAACCATATAAACCACAAGATGGGATGTCTAGATTGTGGTTTGAGCACAACAGGTTTTATATTGTTCGAAAAAATGAAATCAGGATCGAATTTTCTATCAAACAGAAAAAAAAACTCATGCTCAGGATGACCCTGAGTAATTCGCTTCATGGTTTCATACGTAAACCAACCTATCCCTTCGAGTCGATTTTTAAGCAGAAAGCGAGTGTTAACGGCAATCCTCATCAGAAAACATTTCCATCAAATTACATCATTTTTACATTAATTTGCAAGGATTATTATTTTAGATGTTTGGTTAAATCTACCTTTTGTCTACATTTGGATAATTCAACATTTGTAAAGCAGTGAAGAGAAAGTTCGCTACAAATCTAATTCTACTACTATCCCTTAATTTACTTGTAAAACCATTTTGGATCTTTGGGATTGACCGAACTGTTCAAAATCTTGTGGGTGCTGGTGAATATGGATTATTCTACTCTCTATTCAACTTTTCTCTACTATTAAATATTGTACTTGATTTCGGGTTAACCAACTTTAATAATCGCGAGATTAGTAGACACTCACAACTCATTTCCAAATACTTCTCTAATATCGTTGTTATAAAGGTTATTCTTGCTATTATCTATGGTATCCTTTGTTTAGGAGTAGGTGTTATAATGGGATATAGTGGACGGCAATTCTATCTCCTTTCTTTGCTAGTTTTCAACCAATTTGTATCATCTTTTATTCTTTACCTACGCTCCAACCTCAGCGGCCTACAGTTTTTTAAAACCGATAGTTTTATCTCTGTTTTAGATCGTTTTTTGATGATTTTGATTTGCAGTTTTTTGCTATGGGGAAACATTTCGAACTTCCAATTCTCCATTGATTGGTTTGTCTACGCTCAAACTGCATCCTATATTATCACATTGTGTATTACTTTTTTAATTGTTTTACCCAAAACAAATTTCTTTAAATTTCGATTCGATAAAGTTTTCCTGATCTCAATTGTACGGCAAAGCTATCCGTTCGCTTTGCTTGTTCTACTTATGAATCTGTACAGTAGAATTGACTCCGTAATGCTTGAAAGAATACTCCCTAAAGGGAATGTGGAATCAGGAATTTACGCTCAAGCATTTCGTATTGTTGATGCTGTTAATATGATACCCTTTCTATTTGCTGGCCTTTTACTTCCAATATTTTCAAAAATGATCAAGAATATAGAACCAACCCAGCCTCTTGTTGGTTTCTCATTCTCCTTACTTTTCATTCCTGCATTTGCCTTTACTGTCTCCTGTGTGTTTTTTCGATCAGAATTGATGCTTCTTCTTTATCATCAGCATGCCGCTGAATCTTCATCAGTATTAGGCATACTAATGATTTCGTTTCTCTTGATATCTATAAATTACATCTTCGGAACCCTTTTAACAGCCAATGGAAGTATTTGGCAACTAAATAAAATAGCCGTAATTGGAGTTGCTGTAAGTTTTACATTGAATATTATTTTAATACCTCATTACAAATCCTTTGGTGCAGCAATCGCTAATTTAAACACACAGCTAATCGTTTTAATTTTACAAGTATTTCTTGCCTTTAAGACTTTTAATTTTACAGTAAACATCAAGCAATTAGGTGTTTATTTTATCTTTATTCCAGCAAGTATTGTTCTTGTATTTCTTGCAAAAACGCTGTTTCCGCTATGGATTGTAGGGTTTGTTTTCTCTTTGCTCAGTGTAGCATTGCTTAGCTTCCTTTTGAAAATCATTAAAATAAGAGAACTATTAGATCTTTTTATTAAAGGCTAACCCGCTTCTTTTTTTAGATTATTGTTTAAAGAAATATTATCTCTATTCGCCTTCTATGAACGTAATTTGGTAAAATTTGCAACTATGCCTTGAATATTTCTTTCTAAAAGATTACCTTTAAACCCGATAAATTAATTTGGCTTATATTAAACATTAGTATTCATGGGTCTTCTGATTGATAAAACAGCTGATACCCCTTATATTAATTTTTCTGAAGAAGGAATTATTGACATAGAAGGTCGTTCCATCGCAGAGGATGTGTTTTCATTTTGGCAGCCATTACTAGAGTGGGTAACTGACTACTGCAAGAAACCAGCAGCCTTTACAAGCATTGTAATTTACCTTGAGTATACAAATAGCAGTTCAAATAAATACATTAATGAGATACTTAGAAAAATTGAAGACTGCAGCTCCAATGGAAATAAACTGCTTATAACTTGGAAATACGAAGAGGATGATGAATCGATATATCAACTTGGCAAAGACCTAGAAGCTATAACAAAACTTTCTTTTAAATTTGAAGTTGTTGAGATAGAGAGGATGAGAACTCAACGGGTTAAAATAAAAAGTAAAAAGAATGGTAATGAGGCAATAATTACATACCGTTACTGGGATGCCATTATTCGTAATGGACATGGTGATGAATATATAGTACTTGAAGAGATTAACTAATATATACTGTTTCATTTAATGCTTATTTCATGGTGAAACTCGAACTTAAAGAAACCGCAACAACCCCCTATGTCAATTTTGACTCAACTTCTGGTTTACTCAAAATTGATGGAAGGTCAATTCCTGAAAATGTTATTGATTTCTACCACCCAATACTTAGGTGGATTGATGAGTATGCCAAAATCCCATGCGAAAAAACCGAAATCACTCTCAAATTTGAGTACTTCAATACAAGTTCCTCGAAAAGGATTTTTGATATTATGAAAAAACTTGAAAAAATGGCTGCAGATACCGGTAAAAGGGTTGTTATTAACTGGTATTACGAGGAGGATGATGAGGATATTTTTTTCGCTGGAAACGACTACAAAGCACTTATTAGCAAGGTGGAGTTTAATCTAATAGAAATTATTTAGCAATAAATTTTTGGTTATAAGATTGATACAGAACTTTACTCTGGAGTTTTTGGTAATTCTACTAAAAGAATTCTATTCATTCGTCTAAAACAATACCTTAATTATCGCTTTTCTTTGAGGTAAAGAGCACCGATAAACGAAAAAAGCCTGCAATTGCAGGCTTTCTAGTAGCGGGAGTAGGCTGCGTTCGGCAACCGACGAAACTTGAACCTACGTCCGGCAGTTGCCGGATATGAGCCCAACGAGTTATTTAATTCCGTATTAGTTTGCGAATAAAATCTCTTCCCTGATGTGACTTCAATTCCTGTTCTCGTTTCATAGCCTCATCTTTGGTGGAAAAGGGTTCTGAATGGATTATCCGCCAAGGTTGGTATCTCTTTGTCCAACCTTTATTCTTAGGATGGTTATGTGCCTCTAATCTTCCCTGAGGGTTATTTGTGAAACCGATGTATATCTTGTCGTTCACCTCAGAGTAAAGGACGTAAACGTAGTACATAAAATTGCTTTTAACGAAAAAACCCCCGATTTTTCGGGGGTTTCCTAGTAGCGGGGGTAGGACTCGAACCTACGACCTTTGGGTTATGAGCCCAACGAGCTACCAACTGCTCCACCCCGCAATATATTTTTCAAATCTCTTAAGAACAATTTTTTCTAATGCGGTGCAAAGATAACATCTCATCTCACAATATGCAAACATCCTAGAAATATTTTAAAAAGTTTTTATTATTCTACAGCAATTAGAGTTAAAATATTCAACATAATCCATAATAACCTTGTTTCTTAAAACTTATATAATAAACTATTCCCACGCAGTAACCCCCTAATATCCAAAATCAATTATCTTTGTGGCTTTATTAATATTTATGGCAAAGAGTAAGGAAAAACGAAAGTATATTGAAAAACTTAAGAGTAAGTATCGCCTCAATATACTAAACGATCAAACTTTCGAAGAGGTTTGGACTATGAGGTTATCACGTTTAAACGTAATTTCCGTCTTTGGGAGTGCAGCAATCCTCATTGTAATTTTTATTATCGTGCTAATTGCTTTTACACCTATTAGGGAATTTATTCCAGGTTATCCTGATGGAAATACACGAAGAAATATTGTTGTAAATGCTTTAAGGGTAGATTCTCTTGAAAGAGAGTTGAAGCACTGGAAAGGGTATTACAGTAATATCAATAAAATTTTAAATGGTGGCGAACCAACTAGTATTGTAAGTAAACCCGATTCAACAGTCAAATATAAGGAGATTCGTTTTACTCGATCTGTAGAGGACTCATTACTAAGGCTGCAAATTGAAGAAAATGAAATGTACAACTTATCAGTGTTTGATAATCGCAAATCAAAGAGTAGTATAAGTAATATGCTTTTCTTTACCCCTGTAAAAGGTGTTATTACTAGCACATTTAGTTTGCAGCAAAATCATTATGGTGTAGATATTGTTGCTGCTCCAAACGAAGCTGTTGTTGCTGTTGCTGATGGTACCGTTACCCTATCAACTTGGACGCTTGAAACAGGGTATGTTATACAAATCCAGCACGATGATAACCTAATTTCTGTTTATAAGCACAATAGTCAACTATTAAAGAAACAAGGTGCTAGAGTAAAAGCAGGAGAAACAATTGCAATTATAGGTAACTCCGGAGAACTCACAACTGGCCCACATCTACATTTTGAACTATGGCACAATGGAAATCCGATTGATCCTCAAAAGTATATTATTTTCTAATCGTTTTATTTACAAAATTACATAAGTATCCATTGAAGAGAAAAATTGCCATACTTGGATCTACTGGTTCAATTGGAACACAGGCTTTGGATGTAATTGCATCAAATACTGACTTGTTTGATGTTGAGGTGCTAACCGCATATAACAGTTACGAAACCTTAGTAAAGCAGGCATTGCAGTTCCGTCCCAATGCAGTTGTAATAGGAAATAAAGAGAACTACCCCTTTGTAAAAGATGCGTTATCCTCTACTGATATTAAGGTTTATGCTGGCTTCGATGCTATTGCTCAAATAGTAGAAATGGATACCATTGATATTGTCCTAACAGCAATGGTGGGTTTTTCTGGACTAATACCTACTATCAATGCAATTAAAGCAAAAAAAACGATTGCTCTCGCCAATAAAGAGACCTTGGTGGTTGCTGGAGATCTGATTACTGAACTTTCGTTACAAAACAATGTCCCTATAATACCTGTTGACTCTGAACATTCAGCAATTTTTCAATGTTTAGTGGGAGAAAAAAGTCCAATTGAAAAAATAATTCTAACTGCTTCTGGGGGTCCTTTTCGTCAGCACACCCTTGAACAGCTTAAAAGGGTGACCTGTGCCGATGCATTAAATCATCCAAACTGGTGTATGGGCTCAAAAGTAACTATCGATTCAGCCACAATGATGAATAAGGGATTAGAGGTTATAGAGGCAAAATGGCTATTTAACCTTAAGCCCAACCAAATTGATGTGGTTATTCATCCACAATCAATAATTCACTCACTGGTTCAATTTGAAGACAGTTCTATTAAAGCTCAACTCGGACTTCCCGATATGAGGTTACCAATACAATATGCGTTTTCGTTCCCATATAGAATAAAATCGGATTTTCCCCGATTCACCTTTACGGATTATCCAACACTCACTTTCGAAGAGCCGGATATTAAAAGATTCCCAAATCTCAATTTTGCCAGAGAATCGCTTATTAGAGGCGGTAACTCCCCATGCATTTTAAATGCTGCAAATGAAATAGCGGTGGAATCATTCTTAAACGAAAAAATTAGTTTCCTTCAGATGTCGGAGGTAATTGGAGAGGCAATTTCTCGTTCGTTTTTTATTCCCAAACCTTCCATTGAGGATTACATTTATACCGATAAGGAAACACGAATTTTAACCAAAGAAATCATAAAAGAATATCAATAATAGCTATGGAAATATTAGTAAAAACTGGTCAACTTCTATTAAGTTTATCAATCCTCGTTTTACTTCACGAGCTGGGTCATTTTATTTTTGCAAAACTCTTCAAAACAAGAGTCGAGAAATTTTACCTTTTTTTCGATCCTTGGTTCTCGCTTTTTAAGTTTAAAAAAGGAGATACAGAGTACGGAATAGGATGGCTACCCCTAGGTGGTTATGTTAAAATATCGGGGATGATTGATGAATCGCTCGATAAAGAACAACTAAAACAACCGCCTCAACCCTACGAGTTTAGGTCAAAACCAACATGGCAAAGATTACTAATAATGATTGGCGGTGTAGTTGTCAACTTTTTTCTAGCCCTATTCATTTATAGTCTAGTGCTTTATGCATGGGGTGAAGAATATCTGCCAAACTCTAGTGTTAAATATGGTATTGCTTGTGATTCTCTTGGGCTTGAAATGGGATTCCGTAATGGAGATAAAATTATAACTGTTGGAGGAAAAGAGGTAGATGATTTCCTTAAAATTACACACGATATACTACTTAACAGCGAAAGAAGTATCACTGTTCTTAGAGATAACAAGACTGTAACTTTTATTGTCCCCGATAGCCTAATTGCTAGGCTTATTAAAAACCCATTTGTAATTATTTATCGTATACCGTTTATTGTAGGTGAACTTGAAAAAAACTCACCCGCTATAAATGCAGGGTTTAAAAAGGGCGATGAACTGGTTGCCATAAATGGCGAGCCAAAAAAATATTTTGACGAGTTTAGATCCACCATACAAAAATCTAAAAATAAAAATATTGCTTTTACTTTTAAACGAGGTGTTGATACAATTGATATAAGTGTTCAAGTACCAAATACGGGTATTGTAGGGGTTTATCCCGTTAGAGACTTTTCGAGGTTTTTTGAAACAAAAAAATTAACCTATACCTTTTTTCAATCATTTCCTGCAGGAATCAAAAGGGGTATGAGCACCCTTTCCAGCTATATTAAACAGTTTAAACTGATATTTACCCCAAAAACAAAGGCATACGAATCGGTAGGTGGATTTATAACAATTGGCAACATCTTCCCTGGAACATGGGACTGGCAAGCGTTTTGGAATCTTACCGCATTTCTGTCATTAATACTGGCATTTATGAATATCCTTCCAATTCCTGCACTCGATGGGGGGCATGTGCTATTTTTACTATTCGAGATGGTCACAGGTAAAAAGCCTGGTGATAAATTCTTAGAGTATGCTCAAATAGTTGGGATGATTATTTTACTGAGTTTATTAGTATTTGCAAATGCAAATGATATTATTAAACTCTTTAAATAAAAAAATTACTTGCGCTTAAGTACTGAAGAAAACGGCTCTAAGTGATTTCTTTAAACACTGTTTTCCTAATTTTCTTTTAAATTGTTATTATTTGAATTAGGTTTGTACCATAAAACATAAAACGATGAATGCATTTGTTCTTGCTGGTCAAATTGGAATGACAGAACTGTTGGTCATACTTGTCATAGTCCTTCTGCTATTTGGTGGAAGAAAAATACCTGAACTAATGAAAGGACTTGGTCAAGGTGTAAGTGAGTTCAAAAAGGGGATGCGCGAAGCCGATCAACCTACTAATAATGATAAAAAGGAGACAAATACCTCAAAAGAGTAGTATCGTAATCCTTTATTCCCCAATAGTCAGTATGGCGGTTAATTTGTTTTTCCGACAATGTATCGTTTTGGTGTTCTTTTTATTTATATCCGTATTAGCCAATGGACATAATAAGGTTAACCCTGTTCTGATAAAATATGATTATACACTTGAAGTCTTTGATTGTTTAGAAAGCCTTCACATTTTCCCTGATTCTATATCTAAGCCAAGGAATAAATTATCTGATAATTTCCCTACTTTCCCAGATCTTGTTTACGAGTATAAAATTGCATCTATTGGAAAGTTATCACCAATTGACTTTGATTATAACCCCCATGTTAGAAGATATATCGATATCTATTCAATTGAACGTCGTGAACAGGTTTCGCTAATCCTTGGACTTGCTGAATTGTATTTTCCTCTTTTCGATGAAATGCTCGATAAGTATCATCTACCTCTTGAGTTAAAATATTTAGCGGTAGTTGAGTCAGCCTTAAATCCTCTTGCTGTATCAAAGGCAGGTGCCACTGGCCTTTGGCAATTTAAAATCAACTCTGCAAAGATGTTCAACCTCGCAGTTAACTCCTATGTTGATGAAAGAATGGATCCTGTAAAATCAACCGAGGCTGCCTGCCAATACCTCCAATATCTTTATAAAATTTTTAACAATTGGCACTTAGCACTTGCTGCTTACAATACAGGTCCTGGTGCTGTTCGGAATGCTATTAGTAGAGCAAAGGGAGAAACTAATTTTTGGAAAATCTACGACTATCTTCCAGAGGCAGCTCAAAACTATGTTCCAGCTTTTATTGCAGCTGCATATATAATGAACAATGCAAGTAGTCACCATATTGATATCATTAAGCCAATCATTACTTACACAAAAACCGATACCGTTATGGTATCCAAGCCTGCAACATTTGCTGCCATATCAAAAGAACTTGGTATTCCTATAGAACTAATTCGTTTTTTGAATCCCGTATACCGTAGAGACTTTTTACCCGAAGTAGGAAAGCCTATCACATTATGGTTACCTACAAACGAAATTGAACAATTCCTGCAAAAAGAACAAACGATTTACAATTCAAAAGTTGAAACGGCAACCTACAATGATATACTGGCTAATTCTGGTAATACCGATGGAAAAATTAAGGTTCAACATAAGGTAAAATCTGGCGAATATCTTCACAAAATTGCAATTAACTATGGTTGTACAATAGACGATATTCTAATTTGGAATCCTAATGCCGATGATAATTTAAACAAAGGAGAGTATCTGAATATTTGGGTTGATAAAAAAGTATACCAAAGAATACAGCAGGAGAATTCCACTGACTCACTAAAAACAAGCACAAACCAATAAAAAAGCCAACATATCGTTGGCTTCAATTTATTTTGGAATGGACACTAATCTTCAAGTCCATCGGAAGGATCGCCTGTAAATTCCCTTACAATTCCCCTTTTTGATTTTTTAATGAAGTCTAAAATTAAATCTCTTTCAGATGTTTGAACCATATTGTTCTCAATATAGCCAATTGCTTGGGTAACGTTCATCCCCTTGCCATAAAGATTACGATATAACTCCTGAATTTCACCAACTTTTTCAGCATTAAAGCCTCTCCTCCGTAAACCAATAATATTAAGTCCTGCAAAAGTAATTGGCTCTCTAGCTGCAATTATATAAGGAGGAATATCCTTATTAACTTTAGTGCCTCCCTGAACCATTACATGCATACCAATTCGTTCAAATTGATGAACTAAAACTTGACCGCTAAGGATTGCAAAATCGTCGATCTCAACTTCTCCGGCAAGTTGTGTCCCATTTCCCAATATTATATTGTTGCCCAATATACAATCGTGGGCAACATGTACATAAGCCATTAGTAAGCAATTATTGCCTACAACAGTTTTCCCACGTGATTTGGTACCCCGATTAATGGTTACACATTCACGCATTGTAACATTATCACCAACTTCGGCGGTTGTCTCCTCACCTCTAAATTTTAAATCCTGAGGAATTGCAGAGATAACCGCACCCGGAAAAATACGACAATTCCTACCAATCCGTGCACCATCAAGAATGGTAGCATTAGGACCAACCCAAGTTCCATCTCCAATTTCAACATTCTCAGCAATATATGCGAATGGTTCAATGGTAACATCTTTACCTATTTTTGCATTGGGATGTATATATGCTAGATTTTGGTTCATTCTTCTTTAATTTTTGAGATTTGTGCCATAAGAACTCCTTCCATAACAAGCTGATCTCCAACAAAAGCTTGCCCTGTCATGTTTGCAATACCTCTACGTATAGGTTCGTTAAGAAAACATTTAAAGATAAGGGTATCGCCCGGCACAACTTTTCTTTTAAACCGTACTTGATCAATTTTTAGAAAGTATGTCAAGTAGTTTTCAGGATCAGGAACCGAATTAAGAACCAAAATTCCACCAACCTGTGCCATTGCCTCAACCTGTAATACTCCTGGCATAACGGGTTCATTAGGGAAATGGCCTACAAAAAAACCCTCATTCATAGTAACATTCTTCATTCCTACTACCGATGAACCATCCATACTCATAATCTTATCGATCAACAGGAATGGAGGACGATGTGGAAGTATTCTTTGTATCTGAAGAATATTCATCAGGGGTTGTTGGTTTGGATCGTATATTGGAGGTGTTGGTTTAAGAATCTCCTTTTTATACTGCTTGCGAAGCATTTTTGCAAACTCTGTGTTTGCATGATGTCCAGGTCTAAGTGCGGTTATCTTCCCTTTTATTCTTAGGCCTAAAAGGGACAGGTCACCAACCATATCCAAAAGTTTATGGCGGGCAGGTTCATTAGTAAAATGAAGATCAAGATGGTTTAGAAATCCTGAGGGTCTGACCTGTACATGGGGTTTATTGAAAAGATCAGCAATACGGTCAAGCTCTATCTGAGGAACCTCCCGCTCCATTATAACAATTGCGTTTTGCAGGTCTCCTCCTTTAATAAGGTTGTTTTTAAGGAGAATCTCTAACTCATGGAAAAACACAAATGTTCTACAAGGTGAAATTTGTGATTCAAAATCTTCGATGTGAGTTAGTTTTGCATATTGATGCCCAAGTACCCTAGAGTTATAATCGATCATCACATCAATGCTAAAACCATCATCGGGATAGGCAACTATTTCGATATTATTCTTCTCGTCACGGTAAACCGTTTTTTCGCGAATAATAAAGAAATTTCTTTCCGCACCCTGCTCATCCGTTCCCACCTTTGCAATTTCGTTTACAAAAGCGCTGGAACTCCCATCCATAATGGGCATTTCAGGGCCATTCACCTTAATTAGTGCATTATCAATACCCATCCCAGATAATGCGGCCAAAACATGCTCAACGGTATTTATCTTAACTCCTTTTTGGACTAACGTTGTCCCTCGGGAGGTATCGGTAACATAATCTGCAAGAGCTTCAACTTTGGGTTGGCCTTCTAAATCAACTCTTTGGAAATTATATCCAGTATTAACTTCTGCTGGACAAATTATTACTTCGACCTCAACGCCAGTATGTAATCCCCTTCCTTTAATAGAAATAGGTTGATGAATGGTTCTTTGCTTATCTGCCATAAAATTATAAATTGCTGAAATAAAACTTCGCAATTTATAAAAATAACTATTAATTTATTGTAACGAAAGGGGTAATAAACCGTGAATTAGATTTATTGTTCTGATAATCTGTCTTTTAAATTCTTAACTATTTTTTCAAGATCGCTCATTCTGTTACGCAACTCTGGAAGATTTTTATAAACAGCCATTGATCTTTTTTGAGAAGATATATCAATTGCAGGGCTACCTAATACAATACTACCCTCCTTCTTAATGTCACTTGGAATTCCCGCTTGTGGCCCGGCTTTTACACCGTCGGCAATTTTAAGATGAGGTCCTATTCCCACCTGTCCACCAAACATGCAATTTTTTCCAATTTTTGTTGAGCCAGCAACACCGGCATGAGCTGCCATAACTGTGTTTTCTCCTACTTCAACATTGTGTGCAATGTGCACATGATCGTCTAGTTTAACGCCTTTTCGAAGGATCGTTGAACCCATAGTTGCCCTGTCAATGGTTGAGTTAGCGCCTATCTCAACGTTATCTTCAAGAATAGCATTACCAATCTGAGGGATTTTCTTGTAATTTGTATCCTCGCCTGATGCGAATCCAAATCCATCGGCACCAATAATAGCCCCTGCATGAATAACACAATTGCTGCCTACGATACAATCCTCGTAAATAATAGCGCTGGGGTAAATAATGGTATCATTACCTATTTTAACATTATCACCAACGTATGCGTTTGGATAAATTTTTACATTATTACCAATTATCGCATTTTCTGAGATATAAGCAAAAGCTCCAAGATAAAGATTTTCACCAACCTTTGCTGAACTATGAATAAAAGAAGGCGTTTCAATTCCGTTTTTTTGTTTTTTGGATTGTGCATAAAGTTGAAGCAATTGGGCAAAAGCTTCATATGCATTAGCGACCCTAATTAAGGTTGCTTTAATCGGTGACTCTGCCACAAAATCGTTATTAACAAGAACGATTGAAGAGTCCGTGGTATATATATAATGTGCATATTTTGGGTTGGCCAAAAACGAAAGAGCACCAGAAAATCCCTCTTCTATCTTCGCCACGTTATTAACAATAACGTCAGGGTTTCCTTCAATAGTTCCTCCTAAAAATTTGGCAACTGCTTGTGCTGTAAATTCCATGTTAAATATTCTTTAATTTATTCACAAAACTAAATATTTCTAAATCATTTCGGGTAACAGAGAAAATATTTTTTCACTTCAGTAGATAACGCTTTCGTGTTAAGTATGTCTGAAGCTATGGCAATATCAACCAGATCTCCATTATTATATAATATTTTAATGGAATCGTCCTGAGAACTGTAAGCATTATTGCTTACAGAATCAGAAAACACAAAATAGTCAATGTTTTTATCAAAAAAAGGAAATTTGAGCAAAACTTGCTGACGAATAGAATTTAATTTTTCCGTTTCGAAGGGTTTGCTACTCAACTCTATTTTAAGCAACTTTCGGTTTACTATCATCTCTGCCAATTTTGATAGCACTATATCCTGATGTTGACACCACATTTTAGCAGCTATCATCAAATCGCTATCATCAAGGTTTGCAAAATGGGTAAGGGCTTCAGAAGGATTATCCATTTTGATAGATACTAAGAAATCCTTCTCGGAAACATCATTCTTTAAAAAAAAATTAAGTGATGGCGTTGCAAATAAGTCTTCTCCTCGTCTTACCAACTCCCTCGCTCTTTGTAGCATTTTGATAAGAATTTGCTCTGCAACTACTACCGTTTTATGAAGATAAACCTGCCAGTACATAAGCCTTCGAGCAATTAAAAAATTTTCAACAGAGTAAATCCCTTTTGCTTCAACAACTAACTGATCATCCACCACATTAAGCATCTTAATAATCCGCTCAACACCAACAGTACCCTCGGTAACCCCCGAAAAAAAACTATCTCGTCTAAGGTAATCGAGCCTATCCATGTCAAGCTGGCTGGACACCAGCTGGTGTAAGAATTTCTTAGGGTAATCTCCTTCGAAAACCTCAATTGCCATTTTTAGCCTCCCCTTCATTTCTATATTTAGCCCTTGAATAAAACAACGACTAATGGTCTCATGACTAATATCTTTGGCAATGCTGTACTCCAATGAGTGGGAAAAGGGGCCATGTCCAATATCATGGAGTAAAATTGCTATAGAAACGGCTTCGGACTCCTCTTCACTTATACAATGTCCTTTTGAACGAAGTACCGAAATCGCCTCGCTCATTAAATGTAATGAGCCTAAAGCATGTTGGAAGCGATTATGATTTGCCCCAGGGTATACCAAATAGGTTAAACCCAACTGCTTGATGTTTCGTAGACGCTGAAAATATGGATGCTCTATCAAATCGAAAACAAGGGGATGTTGTATATTAATAAATCCATGAACAGGATCGTTAACAATCTTCTTTTTATTGGTTGCATCCATACTAAATATTTATGAGAAAGAGTCGGGTAGCAAGATAACCAAACCTTCAATAATTGTTTACCTGATAAAGAAAATTTTCCACTACAAAACAATCAATCGATTCTCATTAAAGGCTCTAAATATATCTTTAAAAGATAAAAGAACCTGTCAAGTTTAAAACTTGACAGGTTCTTCAATAAATGATTAAATTCTAATTGTTTTTATCTGAATATTCTCTTTAATTGAATAGAACTATATCACTTTGCGGGCATCCCTTTCCCCTTAACACACCTAACGGAGAAAGCATTTGAAGGATTTCCTGAACCAACGACTACCCCTCCACCACTATCAAGTTTTAGTACAGTTCCGAATTTTCCCCACCAATTGGCTTCCGTTCCAAAACCACTAAAAATCCACTGTGTGCTCGGCATTGCTTGACCAGCGGCTCTACCCGAAAATCCTGAAGCGTTATTAGCTTTGTTGGGTACACTCCAGTAATTTTTGTCCATTAGCCTTAAGCCAGTTATTATTGAATCTCTTTTCCAGTAAGGTCCACCAACAAAAACTAATAAAGAATCCCAATCAGGAGGCGATGGAACATGCCAACCATTAGGGCACACATTTGAAGTATCCGTTACTGCAAAATATGAGTAAAGCCTACCATAATTCTTAATAGTATCAACATTAGTTGTATTATTATAAGCCGTATCGTATGGGTAAATAGATTTACCATAGGAATAATGAGTGGTTCTGAGGTTCTCTTTCATCCAAACCTGGGTGCCAATCTGAACAGTTTGGTAAACGTTTCCATCAATATCTAAAACTGGGGTAGACGCAGTACCTGCTCCAGAACTAATATTACCCGTAGATGTAATATTCGCACTTGCAAATACAGTAGTACTAAAATATGATGAGTCCTTAGTAACTTTAAAGAAATCGCTATTAGTTCCAGATTTTGATTGGTTGGAGAGTCCTCCAACTGCAAATCCACCCTTTGCTCCTTTTGCGATATTCTCATTAAAATTTATTCGAGTTGAATCGGGGTTAACAAATAGTATATCGCGGGCAATCGCTCCCTTTGCTTGGGTTGATAAACCACCAACAGCAAATCCGCCCTTTGCTCCCTTAACGGGACTATCCTCTACATAGATTTTAACCCCCGTTTGGTAAACGGCGAATACTATTTTCCCATCCTTATTTTTTACAACAAAGATTGGATCATCAACAGCTGCATTGGGTTGGCTCACAACTTGACTAACACTACCAGCATATAGAGCATAGGGGACAGATAGTATTTGTGTTGCACCAATCGTTTGATAGGTGGATTCTGTAGTTTTCTTTTCATCAACCTGAATAAAAATATTCTCACCCCAAGGAATAGTAGCAAAAACTCCACTTAGAACCGTTCCCCCTCCTATAGACAGAGAAATAACTCCTTGAGCATTGGTAGGTATTGCACTAAAAGTCTCAGAATAAACAATATCACCAGATAAAGAGGTTTTCCGTAGACTTATTTTAATATCTACAGATTGGGAGGCCATTACTGTTCCATCAGCATTGCGGATAACTGCCTGATAAGAAAATTTTTGTGGAACCTGTCCTTGAAGCTGAAGCATCATAGCAACAAGGAGTAATCCCATTATAAATATTTTTTTTTTCATGGTCAATTCCTTCCTAAAAATTTAAAATAGATTAAACAATTTTTCGAATCAATTTGAAAATAAGCCAATGCGTATAACAATAAACGATGAACAAATGTTGCAGTAAATAGCTATGCTTTTTGCAACTTTAGATACTTTGTAATATCAATAAACTATCAATGTAAAATTATAAAATTAGTTATGTATGTAAAATAATGACTTGCTAAGTTAATGTTTTTAAAAGTATTCCTCTAACTTTCAAGTTAATATTTTGTTTTAGAAAAATTTTTTTCCTATTTTTGCATCGGTTTTGCGACAAGTAGTGCAGGGGACATTGTCCCCTGTTTTATTAACAAAGCCCCAATTAAAAGCATGATCACAAAGGAACAGATAGAAAACTTAATTAAACCAAAAATCGACGAAGAGGATTTATTTCAGGTAGAAGTAAGCGTTAATTCATCGAATAAAATTTCTGTGTTCATTGATGGGGATAAGGGGGTAACAATTGATCAGTGCATGGCATTAAGCCGATTTATTGAGCAAAACCTAAATCGCGATGAGGAAGATTATGAACTAGATGTTTCCTCTGCTGGATTGGATCTCCCATTAAAAGTGCAAAGGCAATACATTAAGAATATTGGTCGTTCTGTAGCAATTATCTTAAGGAATGGGCAAAAACTTACTGGGAAACTTGTTAATGCTAATGATGATGGAATTAATCTTGAAGTAGAAAAAAATGTTGTTCTTGAAGGGAAAAAAAGAAAACAGCAAATTACCGAAATTATGCCTTTAAAATATTCAGACATAAAATCAACTAAAATTGTAGTATCATTTAGATAGTTTGTAAACATATTAACACAATGGAAAACCTGAATCTGATTGACACATTTGCCGAGTTTAAGGAGCTGAAAAATATCGATCGTCCAACGATGATGAGCGTATTGGAAGATGTCTTCAGAAATATGCTTATCAAAATGTACGGTTCGGATGATAACTATGATATTATCATCAACATTGATAAGGGTGACTTCGAAATTTGGCGTAACCGTGAAGTGGTTGAGGATGGCCTAGTTGAAGATACAAACCGCCAGATAGGGCTAAAAGCAGCCAAGAAAATTGACAAAGAATATGAGGTTGGTGAAGAGGTTACTGACGAGGTTAAACTTATAGACTTTGGGCGTAGAGCTATTCTTGCCCTAAGGCAAAATCTTACTTCAAGAATTCTGGAACTTGAAAAGAATAATATCTATAATAAGTACAAAGATCGAATCGGTGAAGTTGTTACTGGTGAAGTTTATCAGGTTTGGAAGAAAGAAATTCTGATTCTGGATGATGAGGGAAATGAATTGATTATTCCTAAGGTGGAGCAAATTCCGACTGACTACTTCCGTAAAGGTGATACTATTCGTTCAGTTGTTATTCGTGTTGAAATGCGTAACAACAGTCCATTAATTGTTCTTTCGCGTACTTCGCCAGTTTTCCTTGAGCGGCTTTTTGAACTTGAAGTTCCTGAAATATTCGATGGCCTTATTACAATTAAAAAAATTGTTCGTGTTCCTGGCGAAAGAGCAAAAGTTGCAGTTGAATCATACGATGAAAGGGTTGACCCTGTTGGTGCCTGCGTTGGGATGAAGGGAAGCCGCATTCACGGGATTGTTCGGGAATTACGTAACGAGAATATTGATGTAATCAACTATACCAATAATACCCAACTTTACATAACACGCGCATTAAGTCCTGCTAGAATTTCTTCAATAAAACTGGATGAAGCGAATAAACGAGCTGAGGTTTATTTAAAACCGAACGAAGTTTCGTTAGCTATCGGAAAGGGAGGCTTTAACATTAAACTTGCAAGCCAACTTTCGGGTTACGAAATTGATGTTTATCGTGAAGCCGATACTGAAGATGAAGAGGATGTTAATCTCGATGAGTTTGTAGATGAAATAGAAGGTTGGGTTATTGATGCAATCAAAGGTATAGGTTGCGACACAGCAAAAAGGGTTCTTGAAATTCCATTTAAAGAATTGGTAAAACGTACCGATCTGGAAGAGGAAACGGTAAAAGAGGTTATCAGAATCTTAAAATCGGAATTTGAATAGTGCGCTCAAAAGCTTAGTTTTGCAATTAATTAAATAACGGGGATTACCTGGTATGACAAATGTCGAAAAATCATTAAGGCTTAGTAAACTTGCACGGGAGTTTAATGTGGGAATATCAACCATTGTTGAGTTTTTGCATAAAAAAGGTCATAAAATTCCGAGCGATCCTAACTCTAAAGTAGATGCAGAGTTGTACAATCTGCTTGCTAAAGAGTATGGTGCTGAGGTGAATTTAAAAATGGAGTCTCAGAAAGTAAGCCTTAAAGGCCTTCGGGACAAAAAGGAAACAGTTTCTATTGAGGATGTTGAAAAAGTAGTTGAAGAAGATACTGACGCTCCAGATACTGACGATGAGGAGTTCATTAAGAATATTCTAGCCACTCCCAAGCAGAAAGAGGTTATAAGTTTTGAAAAACCTAAGATTGATTTAAAGGTTAAAGGCAAAATTGATTTAAATGCTCTTTCACCAAAGAAACAGCAGCCTGTAACTCCAAAAGCACCAGAAGTTAAGCCCAAACAAGAGCAAGAGATTCCAAAACCTGTAGATAAAAAAGATGAAAAACCGGAAGTAGTTCATCCAAAAGTCGAAAAAAAACCCGAGCATATTAGTACGTCTCCTATTCATGTTGAACAACCCAAGGTTATTGGAAAAGTTGATTTGGATCAATTGAATCAAAAGACTCGACCTACCCATAATAAACAGGAACAACACCCTAATCAAAAACAGAAATATCACAAACAGGGGCAGGAGAAACAAGGGTCGGAAAAGCATGGACATGAGAAACATGGACAAGAGAAGAAGCAAGCAACAGGACAGGAAACAAATGTGCATAAAATTCACAAACCTGTTAAAATAATTGAGAGACCAAAACCCGCTGAAGAGATAAAAGCACCCGTTGCTGAAGCGCAAGAGTCTATTGTTAAGGTTGAACCACAGGAAGCCGTTCTTTTTAGAAGAGAAGTTGAAAAACTTTCAGGTCCAACTGTTGTTGGAAAAATTAACCTAGAGGCTTTTGAGATTAAGAAAAAACAGCCCGTTGCATCGTCTAATGATGTTGAAAAATCGAATAAAAAGAAACGTCGTAAGAGAATTAGAAAAGATAATCAGAAGGTAAACTTACCAACCCCACACACACCTGGCCAAAAATCTGCTATTCCTCCAACATTAACGAAACGTGCAGATTTACCAGCAAGAAAGAACCTTAAAAAGAAGAAGAAGATTGTAAAGCAGGAAGTTAGTGAGGAAGCAGTACAAAAACAGATTAAGGAAACCCTTGCAAGGTTAACTTCAAAAGGGAAAACTAAAGGTTCAAAATATCGTAGAGAGAAGCGTGATCTTGTTAGTGCACGTCAACAACAGGAGTTTGATCAACAGGAGATTGATAAAAATACGCTTAAAGTTACTGAATTCGTTTCTGCAAGTGAACTTGCAAGTATGATGAACGTCTCCCCTAAAGAAGTAATTGAAGTTTGTATGAACCTTGGGCTGATGGTTTCAATCAACCAAAGACTTGATGCAGAAACCATGGCTTTAGTTGCCGATGAATTCAGCTATAAAGTTGAATTTGTTAGCGTAGAACTACAAGAAGCAATTAAGCAGGACGAAGATCTCCCTGAAGATTTGGTTCATCGCTCACCTATTGTTACTGTAATGGGGCACGTTGACCACGGTAAAACTTCACTACTTGACTATATTCGTCATACCAATGTAATTGCCGGCGAGGCAGGAGGTATTACCCAACACATCGGGGCTTACAATGTAGAGGTTAAAGAAGGTAAACATATCACATTCCTAGATACTCCAGGTCACGAAGCTTTTACTGCGATGCGTGCTCGTGGAGCAAAAATTACCGACGTAGCAATTATTGTGGTTTCTGCTGATGACGCAGTTATGCCCCAAACTATTGAGGCTATAAACCACGCTAGTGCTGCAGGTGTACCAATTGTATTCGCTATCAACAAGGTTGATAAACCAAATGCCGACCCTGAGAAGATTAAACAAGAATTGGCTAACATGAATTACCTTGTTGAGGACTGGGGAGGAAAATATCAAAGTCAAGAGATATCAGCTAAGAAAGGAACGAATATCGAAAAACTACTCGATAAAGTTCTTCTTGAAGCAGAGATGCTCGATCTTAAGGCTAATCCACAAAAGAAAGCCCAAGGAACCGTTGTTGAATCTACCCTTGATAAAGGTCGTGGTTATACTGCAACTGTTCTAGTTCATTCTGGTACACTTAAACAGGGTGATATAATGATTGCTGGGATAAACTTTGGCCACGTAAAAGCTATGTTCAACGAGCGTGGCAATAGGATTAATGAAGCAGGTCCTTCAATGCCTGTTCAGGTTATCGGCTTAAATGGCGCTCCACAAGCTGGTGATTACTTCAACGTTATGGAGACTGACAGAGAAGCAAAAGAGATTGCAAATAAACGGGAGCAACTTCAACGTATGCAAGGTCTCAGAACACAGAAACATATTACACTTGATGAAATTGGGCGTCGTATTGCGATTGGTAATTTCCAAGAATTA
The DNA here is from genome assembly GCA_013141385.1 of Bacteroidales bacterium. NCBI lineage: Bacteria > Pseudomonadati > Bacteroidota > Bacteroidia > Bacteroidales > Bacteroidales bacterium. The sequence goes on from JABFRB010000028.1 coordinate 62,759, forward strand.
AATATCATTGTAAAGGGTGATGTTGATGGATCGATTGAAGCTTTGGCCGATTCACTTATCAAACTTTCAACCCCAATGATTCAGGTTAATGTTATTCATAAAGCAGTTGGTCAGATTTCAGAATCGGATATCCTTTTAGCTGCTGCATCAAATGCAATCGTAATTGGATTCCAAGTTCGCCCATCCATTGGTGCACGTAGACTCGCTGAAAAGGAGGAGATTGATATACGTTTATATTCAATTATCTACTCTGCTATCAACGAGATAAAGGATGCTATGGAAGGCATGCTTTCACCTGAACTTAAAGAGGAAATCATTGGTACAACCGAGGTGCTTGAGGTATTCAAGATTACCAAAGTGGGTACAATCGCAGGATGTATTGTTAGAGAGGGTAAAATCATCAGAAATAATAAAGTACGATTAATCCGTGATGGTATTGTAGTATATACTGGAGATCTTGAATCATTAAAACGATTCAAGGATGATGCAAAAGAGATACTTAATGGATTTGAGTGCGGCTTGAACATCAAAAACTTTAATGATATTAAGGTTGGAGATATAATTGAAAGCTTCCAAGAGGTAGAGGTGAAGAGAAAATTGTAATTACAAAACAATCATATAAAAAAGCCGGAGAAATTCGGCTTTTGCTTTTTTTAATTGAATTAAAAATGTATTTTTGGTATAGAAATTGTATCTGTGAACGTTCGACTGTATCAATATTTTCACCAATGTTTAAAATAAAATTGAAAAATTATGAAAAAGTTAATCTTTAGTAAAAGAAATGCACTTTATACTGCCATTTTAATAGCAGTTGTTTTTTTATCTGGATGTGGTATTAATTCAGGAATAATGAATCAATATAGCGTTAATGGAGCCAATACAAACGTTGTTCTACAAAAGAATAATTTTAAGGTTGTAGAAAATGTTAGCGGAGAAGCTACTGACACCTATTGGTTTTTTATAGGTGGTTTTAAACAAACATTAGTTGCAAAGGCAAAACAAAACATGATTGAAAAAGCCAAACTTGAGGGCACCTCTAAGGCTATTATTAATGTTACCCTTGAAGAGCATAATAAACTGATGTTTATATACGTAAAAAGAACTGTAATCGTTCACGGTACTGTGATAGAATTTAAGGAATAATAAAAATCAAGAAAGCCGGAGAAATCCGGCTTTTGTTTTTTCACTCCATTTAATCGATTAGGGAAATTATGGATTTTTATTTATCAACTTTATCAACTTCATACTCATATCGGTAAAAATGATATTCGGATTACCATTGCGGGAGATATGGTCAATTGCTAGATTAAATTCGTTAAAAATCTGGTAGATATTTGTCCTGTTAATAAATGGCGAGAATTTCTTACCGAAATCAACCTCCTCCCCCGCTAAGTACGATATATCCTCAAGGTCTAAATTAAGCATTAAACTTTCCCTTAGCAATCTTAGCGATTCTGCTAGCATCTCTTTCTGATGCTCACGACCAAGAGAAGTCATATCATTTACCCAATCGAGTAATCCTAAAACATCGTTAGCATAGCAAGTTCTCATTAATTGGCGGAAAAGGGCAAAATATTGATTGTCGGTTTCCACATTTATAAGGCTAATAGCTTTATGAAAATTTCCATTCGAAATTCTACTTAATTCATTTGCCTTGGCAGGGCTAATCTGATATCTATCAACCAAGGCAAGGGCAATGCTCTCACGATGTATGGGTGGAACTTTTATAATTTGAGTACGTGAAAGAATCGTTTTAAGAAGTTGTGTTGGGTTTTCACTTATCAATAAGAAAATAGTATTAACAGGCGGTTCTTCGATTAGTTTAAGCAGCTTATTGGCAGCCGATTGGTTCATGCGCTCAGGAAGCCAAATAATCATGGTTTTATAGTCGGACTCATAGCTCTTTAAGCTAAGTTTCCTGATAACATCCGAGCTCTCCGTAGTTCCTATAATACCTTGTTTGTTTTCAGCTCCAATCATTTCGTACCAATCAGCCTCAGTGATATATGGATTGGAAAGCAATACTTCGCGCCATTGAATAAGAAAACCATCACTTAACTTGCCTGATGGCCCTTTATCATCATCACCATCGGGTTTTTTATCGGAAAGAATTATAGGGAAAACAAAATGAAGATCGGGATGAATTAGCTTCATAAACTTGTGACACGATGGACAAACCCCACAGGAATCATCATCTCCTTTTTTATGACAGCTAATGTACTGAGCATATGCTATGGCAAGTGCAAGTTTCCCCGTACCCTCAGGGCCAGTAAAAAGTTGTGCATGGGGCATCCGCCCCTCATTTACAGATTTTATTAACCTCTGCTTAACCTGCTCCTGTCCTACTATATCTTTAAACTGCATGATCTTAACTAATCAATTATATTCCGAAACCATTCAAAAGTAGTAAAAATAGTGATAAGTGTAATGATATCTTTTTTGAGCTATAAATTTGAAAAATGGCTAATCAGTAATCAAACGATTGCGTTGAAAACTGTTGGAATTAATGCAGATTTGCAATAGGATAACGTATATTTGTTTTTGAAAATTTAACAAGTGTATACTATGCAAAAAATTGATAATTACAGTTTTGCCAATAAAAAGGCAATTGTTAGGGTTGATTTTAATGTTCCCTTAGATAAGAAAACTTTTGTAGTTACAGATGAAACCCGTATCCGCGGGGCATTAAAAACTATTAATAAGATTATTGGAGATGGCGGTGCGGCCATTCTTATGTCGCATCTTGGTCGTCCAGATGGTAAAGTTCAGGAGAAGTACTCTCTAAAACATGTTGTGCCTGCTATTGAGAAAAATCTAGGAATTAAGATAAAGTTTGCACCTGATTGCATTGGTGAAGAAGCCCAAAAGTTGGCATCGGAGCTTAAATCGGGAGAGGTTCTTGTTCTTGAAAATCTGAGATACTACGAAGAAGAAGAGGGAAAAGTGTACAGCTTGCCCGAAGATGCTACTGATGAACAAAAGAAGGAGGCTAAGGCAAAACTAAAGGAGAGCCAAAAGACATTCCTAAAGAAACTTGCAAGTTTTGCTGACTGTTACGTTAACGATGCTTTTGGAACAGCGCACCGCGCACATGCTTCTACATCATTAATTGTTCAGCATTTCCCTAATGATAGCATGTTCGGTTATTTGATTGAGAGCGAACTTATGGCTATGGATAAAGTTCTCCACAATACTGTTAAGCCATTTACAGCAATTATGGGTGGTGCAAAGGTATCGGATAAGATTTTGCTAATTGAAAATCTGCTAAATAGGGTTGATAACCTTATTATTGGCGGTGGAATGACCTATACCTTTATTAAGGCACAAGGTGGTAAGATTGGTAAATCGCTTTGCGAAGAGGATAAACTCGAATTGGCTTTAGAACTTCTTAAGAAAGCTAAGGAAAAGGGTGTAAAGGTTTATCTACCTGTAGATGCAATTAATGCCGATGCTTTTGATGCAAACGCAAATACACAATCGCTTAAAATTGATCAAACTCCAGATGGTTGGATGGGTTTAGATATTGCTGCTGAGACAATAAAAATATTTAGCGATGTTATTGAAAATTCTAAGACTATTCTGTGGAATGGTCCAATGGGTGTTTTCGAGATGGAAAAATTCTCAAAGGGTACATCTGCTGTTGCACTAGCAATTGCCAAAGCAACTGAAAAAGGTGCATATAGCCTTGTTGGTGGGGGCGATTCTGTAGCCGCAGTTAATAAGCTAAACCTTGCCGATAAGATTAGCTACGTATCAACTGGTGGTGGGGCAATGCTTGAGTATATGGAGGGGAAAGAACTTCCTGGAATTAAGGCAGTGAGAGGGTAATTCAAAGTTCTATTTACTATAAAAGCCATCCTAAAACGATGGCTTTTCTCTTTATATCAATACGATCTGTATTTATTTCTTGAATCTATATTTTAATCCTATTTGGAACTCAACAAATCCTATTGCTGGGGAAAATACAGGATTACTACTGCCCTCTTTTGCTGATACTCCATCAGCAATAAGTTCTGGTCTAATAGTAAAGCACAAGGAGAGTTGCGGAGTAATAAAATTCTTAATCTCAATCTTCGAAATTAGGCCTATCCCTAACATTTTTGTTGTACCATTTTTTTGTGGGTAATTAGTCCACTCGGTGCCTCCTCCAAAAAACATGTTAATATCGTCATTACCCCACAGGTAGTTGTAGCTAATCTCGGGGCCAAGGGATATTGATACGTATTCGTTATTTTTAAGTAGGCCTTGGATGTTTAATCGGAAGGAAACTCGTTTGGATTTTGAATGAACCTTCTCTACAGATGGAGGAAATGGAATTGCATCGATATAGGCTAGTTGGCTAAAGTTTACATTGTTGAAGTTGTAATGTACCCCAAATCCAAGTTTAAATTTTGTGCTAATATCTTGCTGATATTGAAGTCCTATTCCTTGTGCGTTTTGGAATCGTTGCTCCGAAGAGGTGTTTAAGGAGGTGGAACATTCAGCCTCTTGCCCAAAACAGGATATTCCTATAAATAGGATAATTGATATGCAGATTAATTTTCTCATTGTTTACGGATGTTAAGTAATATAGATTATAACCCACCTGTACAAATATAACTATACCATTTTCATTTACAAGTTGCACGGCTATTCCTCAGTAACATTGGGAACAGGGTTTTTGCAACAAATAATCGCAAAATGCGATACCTGAGTTTTACTAATATTTTGTCCTTTCTGGACAGTCCCGCTAGGGATGAATTCGAAGGTTCTTCTGTCTTCCATCTTCTAATATCAACTAAATTATATTTCATCCCGCTGGGATTTAATGGTGCTGGGAGATGGTTTTGGTTTACCGATATGTTGTCCCTACGGGACAGTTCTGAATGGGACGGTATGTAGGTATAAGGTAATATGATAAGATTTCCGAACTTTTTGAAAGTTCGGAAATCTTGGGTTTAATACAATAAATATAACCCCAACCCCTTAATAGTAAAGTGCTATAACAGATACTCGGAGGCTGGGAAAATGGTTTGCAACAAATAATCGCAAAATGCGATACTTGAGAAAACGGTTTGCTTTAATACATAATTCTGTTTGAATAGAGGGGAGATTTTTGTAACATTGTTACCCCTAGAAAATCCATATATGATTGAAAAAAATATTAAAGATATAGCCTACCAGCTAAAGCAGAACAAGAATGATGGGCAAGGAGCAATTGTTTTTATTGGTGCGGGTTGCTCTGTTTCCGCTGGTATTCCAACAGCCAATAAAATTGTTGAGTACGTATTAGAAGAATACAAGGATAACCCTGCTTTCGAGTGCATAAGCGAAAACTCAACTTATGCAGAGGTAATGAGCTGCCTTGGCCCCCTCCAAAGGAAAAAGGTATTTCAGCATTATGTGGATAAGGCTAAAATTAATGTAAGCCACATCTACCTGGCACATCTTATGGACAAGGGTTATGTAGACTATATTGTAACCGTAAATTTCGATAATCTAGCCCAAAGAGCGTTGGCACTGTATAATGTTTTCCCACCAATATATGATATATCCATTCTTAAAGATTTTACAACAACAATGCTCGACACAAAGTCGATTACCTACCTCCATGGACAGCATAATGGTATTTGGCAGCTGAACACAAAGGAGGAGATGGGAAAAATATCCAATAGCGAGGTGGCAAAAAGCATTCTCCACAAAATTGCCAATAATCGCTTGTGGGTTGTAGTGGGCTATAGTGGCGATGATTTTGTTTTTGATCAACTGGCCAAACTTGGTCGGTTCGACAATGGACTTTACTGGGTTGGCTATAAAGATTCAGAACCTTCTCCAAGTGTGCAAAATGAGTTGCTGAACAAACCCAACACAGAAAGTTTTTGGGTTAAGGACTATGATGCTGATTCGTTTTTCCTGAAACTAAACGCAGAAATAGAGAAGGATCAACCTAAAATCTTTAGTACACCTTTTACCTTTTTATCAGGATTACTTGAAAATATCACTGATATAGAAGATAGTAAGGAGTATAAATCGGTTAAGGAAAGATTGGCTGCAAGCAAAGAGATGGTACAGGATGCAATTAATACATATGAAAAGGAAGATAGCCAAGACCCAAAGATGACCGAAAGCGATATTGAGTTTACAAAACTGAATATTGCCCTTATTAATTGTTTGATTAATGAGAAATATGATGAACTGCCTGCGTTGGAGAAACAAGTAAACGAGAAGGGGTATACTGATTTACTACCAGATATTTCAGATATATATTATAATTGGGGTAATGGTCTTGGAGAATTGGCAGGTACAAAGTCTGGCAAAGAATCCGAGGAGCTGTATAAGCAGGCATTTGAAAAGTACAGCAGAGCCGTAGAGATAAAACCTGACAAATACGAAGCCTACTACAACTGGGGTACATATCTTGGAGATTTGGCAAAAACAAAGTCAGGGGAAGAATCCGAGGAGCTATATAAGCAGGCATTTGAAAAGTTTAGCAGGGCGATAGAGATAAAACCAGACAAATACGAAACCTACATCAACTGGGGTAATAGTCTTGGAAAGTTGGCAGGCACAAAGTCTGGCAGTGAATCCGAGGAGCTATATAAGCAGGCCTTTGAAAAGTTCAAAAGGGCCGTAGAGATAAAACCAGACTTCCACGATGCCTACTACAACTGGGGTAATAGTCTTGGAAGTTTGGCAAAAACAAAGTCCGGCAAAGAATCCGAGGAGCTATACAAACAGGCCTTTGAAAAGTTTAGCAGGGCCGTAGAGATAAAACCTGACCTCCATGAAGCCTACAGCAACTGGGGGACTTATCTTGGAAATTTGGCAGGAACAAAGACAGGTAAAGAATCCGAGGAGCTATACAAGCAGGCCTTTGAAAAGTATAGCAGAACCGTAGAGATAAAACCTGACAAATACGAAGCCTACTACAACTGGGGTACATATCTTGGAGATTTGGCAAAAACAAAGTCAGGGGAAGAATCCGAGGAGCTATATAAGCAGGCATTTGAAAAGTTTAGCAGGGCGATAGAGATAAAACCAGACAAATACGAAACCTACATCAACTGGGGTAATAGTCTTGGAAAGTTGGCAGGCACAAAGTCTGGCAGTGAATCCGAGGAGCTATATAAGCAGGCATTTGAAAAGTTTAGCAGGGCGATAGAGATAAAACCAGACAAATACGAAGCCTACTACAACTGGGGTAATGGTCTTGGAGAATTGGCAGGAATCAAGACAGGGAAAGAATCCGAAGAGCTATATAAGCGGGCATTTGAAAAGTATAGCAGGGCGGTAGAGATAAAACCAGACTACCATGAAGCCTATAACAACTGGGGTAATGATCTTGGAGAATTGGCAAAAACAAAGTCAGGCAGTGAATCCGAGGAGCTATATAAGCAGGCATTTGAAAAGTACAGCAGAGCCGTAGAGATAAAACCAGACAAATACGATGCCTATAACAACTGGGGTACTGATCTTGGAGAATTGGCAGGAATCAAGACAGGGAAAGAATCCGAAGAGCTATATAAGCGGGCATTTGAAAAGTACAGCAGAGCCGTAGAGATAAAACCAGACAAATACGATGCCTACTACAACTGGGGTACTTATCTTGGAGAATTGGCAGGAACAAAATCCGGCAAAGAATCCGAGGAGCTATACAAGCAGGCATTTGAAAAGTATAGTAGGGCGGTAGAAATAAAACCAGACAAACACGAAGCCTACTACAACTGGGGTAATGATCTTGGAGAATTGGCAGGAACAAAATCCGGCAAAGAATCCGAGGAACTGTATAAGCAGGTCTTTGAAAAGTTCAGCAGGGCGGTAGAGATAAAACCAGACAAACACGAAGCCTACGACAATTGGGGCATTGATCTTGGAAATTTGGCAGAAACAAAATCTGGTAAGGAAGCCGAAATACTCTACTCACAGGCTATTGAAAAACATAAAAAAGCAATAGAATTAGGTGGTTCTTCCTATAACCTTGCCTGTATATATGCTAAAACTAGAAATATAAATGAGGCGTTTCGCCTGCTGGAAGTTTGCTTGCAAAAAAATGAGATTACATTTGATTATGCAGAATTCGATTCCGATTGGGAGGGGCTGAGGGAAGAGGGTGAATACTTGCGGTTAAAAGATTTGTACCTTAAATAGGGCTGTTTTACTATTGACTCTTCCAGTTCTTGCGAATCTGGAAGGTCAAACAAGCGGGTTAACCTAGCAGAGTCCGAAGGTCCTGCTAGAGTTTAATAAAAGGAGGAACAACCCCAACCCCTTAAATTAAGGGGCTATAACAGAGTTGTACAGTGGATTTCGCTTTCTCTTTTAGGAATGGATTGGAAACATAACAGATACTACAAACCCGCCCTTTAATTTCAACAATCATAGCAAACGCAGCATTCAATTATACTCCCTTTTTTAAGGGGGTTGGGGGTATTTCTTTCTATACCATCAGCCCATATCCTAAAAATAAACGTTCGGTTAAGGAAGGGTCTTAGCCGAACGTTTTTGTATGTTTTATTGCTTTTTAGTGTTTCAATTTTGGGGAGTTGCTGTGTCTGTTGATTCTTTATCTTTCCCCTTACTCTTGCCATCGCGGATAGCAATGGTGGCTTTGTAGTAGTTTATTTTCTCGTTAAGCCCGTTAACGAATGTTTCTACGGATGGTTTGGAGATGCCAAGCACTATTGAGGCGTTAATTTTTTCGACAATCCTATTATATATTGGGTCAATTACCTTGCGGGTTAGGCGTACATCTCCGCTTTCGCGACCTGCATACTCGTCATTACGCTCGTTGAAAGTGGCTTGGAAATCGTCGTTCTGCTTTTTCATCTCCGCAACCCATGTTGTTATGCCAATTTTTTGCAGATGTGTGGCGTTAGGTCGTTGCATCAGGGTTATAATCAGGTTGTCCATATCGGTGCTCTCCTCGTTGTACGATAGCCCCCGAATGTCGCCAAAGCTATCAATAATTCGCATTATCACCTCTGCGCTTGCTACCTCATCCGCTATGGGGCTTAGGAGGGTTGCCATCACTTTCTGGTTAATGGCATTCCATGTTCTATCGCGCAGTAAATCCATCTGCTCAATAAGTTTGGATTTACTGCTGCCCAGCTCCATGCGCATGGCGTTTTCCACTGCCCCTAAACTGTGGCTAAATTCCGCATGTTCGCTCTCTATTCCCAGCTCCGTAGGGCTGTACTTTACTATTTGCGCATCTAAATCGCTCATAAACTGGTGGTGCTCGCTGTTGCGCATACGGAACAACCCGATTGATTCAATTTTAACCATAATTTTTTATGTTTTTAATTTTACTATATGAAACTAAACGGGGTAATTGGAGTACCCCGCAGCTACCCTACGTTTTTAGGGTAACCTCCAAGGGTTTGCAAATTTCATGCCTAAATCTCAGGAAAAAGGTTTTGCGACTGCAAAGGATATGCCTTGAGTTCAAGGCAACATATTTGCACGTGCAAAGGACATGCCTTGAACTCTAGGCAACATATTTGCAGCTGCAAAGGACATGCCTTGAACTCCGGGCAACATATTTGCATGTGCAAAGGACACGCCCAGGGTTCTGGAGGGTGTATTTGCAGTGGTGGTAGGGGGAAAATTAATCTCAACCCCTTAAATAATAGGCTATAAGGTGGTTTCTGCTTCTTTTATTGGAGTGAGTTGTTTTGTGTATTTAGTGATTTGTTGGTGCTTTTTGTGGAATAACCATGTTGAACCCTATCGAAAAATGCGATATAATATCAAATGTGTGGCGTGATTGTTAGGACAAACCTCAACCCTTAAATAATGGCTATAACAGATGCTCGGTGGTTGGAAAGTGGTTTGCAATAAATAATCGCAAAATGCGATACCTAGGCTTTACCGATATTTTGTCCTTGCTGGATAGTCCCGCTAGGGACGGTATATCGGTAAAAGGTAATATGATGGTTTTTAAAAATCCCTCTAGGGATGATATCGAGGGTTACTCTGTCTTCCATCTTCTAATATCTCCCTAATTCTATTTCATCCCGATGGGATTTAAAGATGTTGGGGGTTGATTTTGGTTTACCGATATGTTGTCCCTACGGGACAGTTCTGAATGGGACGGTATGTAGGTATAAGGTAATATGATAAGAGTTCCGAACTTTCAAAAAGTTCGGAACTCTTGGGTTTAATACAATAAAATATAACCCCAACCCCTTAAAATAAGGGGCTATAACAGCTACTCGGAGGTTGGGAAAATGGCTTGCAACAAATAATCGCAAAATGCGATACTGGGTGAAGGGTTTAAGAAACTGACCATAGGGGACTCCACAGAACTAGATTAGCTGCGCTGAACTCACTCCGTTCGGTTCCGGGTCTTCGCCCGGAATGACAATGGAGTCAGTTTTGCCTTTTGGTGTAATTTTGGTGAGGGTTTAATTTCCCTCTCCCGTCTTCAAACTTCCAACTTCGCCGTAAATTCCAGATGCTTTAGCACAAACTTCAACTCGGAGTATGTTACCTTATCGCCAAGGGCGGTTTTGGCATCGCCAAGGCTTTTGCTTTGAGTGTTGGAGAAGTAGGTGGATATTAGCTTTATTTTATCGGGTGTGAGAAGTAGGTTTATGTCCAACTCACCTATACCCACGTAGTGCGCCAGATGTCCTTCGATTGTGGATGCTGCCATACTGCGCTCAAAGGCAATGCCCTCAATTGTTTTTCCCTCTTTAAAAAGATTAAGGCTGGTTTTTTTGGAATCGGTTTTATCTGATTTAATGGCCTTTGGTGCAACAATCTCCAATTGGGGAGTTTCAATTCCGTTATCGGTGCGGTAGTCGAGGATAATTTCAAGGATTTCCTTGCCAAACTGCTGTGCTTTTTTCTTTCCAAATCCCTTTACTGCTTGAAGTTCTTCCATCGATGAGGGTAGGCGAAGAGTCAATTGCGTTAGAGTTTTTTGAGGTAAAATCATGTAATGTGGTAGATTTAGCTCGTCGGCTTTATCGTTGCGCCATGCTTTAAGGGTACTGTATAGCTCAGCGTTAGGCGTTTGGGTTGATGTGTATTCTTGTTTTGTCCTAGGTTTTGGTTCGCTCTTTTCAATAGCGGCTTTGGCACGGATATCGAGGTAGGTTTTTACGGAGAAACCGTTGGTACATTCCTTAAGGCAGGTTAGCTTTGTCTCTGAAATCTCCATCAAACGACCTAGCTGCTCACCAATCTGCTTCTTCACGGTCTTATTATCGGTTTCCACAACGGTGCTACGCAGAACATTAGCAACTACCGATTCTGTTTTTTCGGCAAAGTATGTTGAGGCTTTTTTAACTCGCTCCTGCAATGGTTCATTCTCCTCAACCGATGGTTGTACGGCTATCAAACCTTGAACCTGAAATTTAAATTTGTCCGAAACCTCCAGAAGTTCTGTTTTAAGCGATGCTATCATCTTATCGAAAGGATCTCTGAAATTGGGCTGAAGGCTTGCAGTGGAATCGGTAATCAGCTTTAGCAGGTAGTTTAAACTACGGTTTATATAATTGAAGTCGAAAAGTTCAAGGAGTAGCTCCTGCTGAAACCTGTTTTTGGAATCCTCAAGGAGTTGCTTGCTAGGTGGGTTTTGCTCCACATTGCTCACGAATTGTGTTACGGTGGAATCGCTCTTTATGCTTTTAACGGCAATGGGTGTGCTTAAAACCAGCCCCTCCAAAGTCTTGCAACGGCTAAGCGCAACGTATACCTGCCCGTGGGCAAATGCTGAGTTGGCATCAATTATCGCCTTTTCGAAGGTTAAGCCCTGACTTTTATGAATGGTAATAGCCCACGCTAACTTCAGCGGGTATTGTGTAAACGTACCAGCAACGGTCTCCTTTATCTCTTTTGTATCGGGATCGACTGAATATTTTGCATTTTTCCACTCATCCTTTTGTACAGGGATATCGGTTAAATCATCGGAACAGCGAACATAAATAGAATCCTCATCAAGTTGGGTAATTGTCCCTATTTTACCGTTAAAGTAAAGCTTTTCGTGAGAACTGTCGTTCTTAACGAACATCACCTGTGCACCTACTTTAAGTATCAAATTAAATTCAGTGGGGTAGATATATTCGGGGAATTCACCATCTACGGATGCTTTAAATGAGTGCGCTTCCGTTGAGAGTTTTTTAAGCTTCGATTCGTTTATTGTTTGGGCTTGATGGTTGTGTGTGGTTAGCGTTATATAGCCTTCGTTGTCCTTTGGGTTAAAGCCTGGAATGTGACGTTTGCTAAGCTCGTTGAGGGATTCGGCATCAAGATTATTTTCACGTACTTTGTTGAGAATATCGATGAAATGGGTATCGCTCTGGCGGTAAATGTGCTTTAGTTCGATGCTGACATACTGCGTTTTTTGCAGGGCTTTGCTGGAGAAGAAGAAGGCGTTTTCGTAATAATCTTTGAGGATTGCCCACTCATCCTCCTTAACAACGGGGGCAAGCTGTTGTAGGTCGCCAATCATCAAGAGCTGAACGCCACCAAAGGGTAGATATCGATTTTTATATCTCCGTAGTACCTCGTCTATTGCATCGAGCATATCTGCCCGAACCATGCTTATCTCATCAATTACAAGTAAATCGAGGCTTTTTATTATTTTGATTTTTTCGCGATTGAATCGCTTTACGCCTTCGGCAGCTGGCTTTTCTTCCTCACTGTTTGATGTGAATTGCTGTGGCAAAAGAGGGCCAAATGATAGCTGGAAAAACGAGTGGATGGTTACCCCACCAGCATTTATTGCAGCAACACCTGTGGGTGCAACAACAATCATTCGCTTTGGCGATTTTTTCTTAAGGTTATGTAGAAAGGTTGTTTTGCCTGTTCCTGCTTTCCCGGTAAGGAAGATGTTTTTGTTAGTAAACTCAACAAAATCAAAGGCTAATTCTAACTGAGTGTTGAGGATTGATTCCATTAATTTAACAAAATATAGTTTATTTAGAATCTGTACATAAAGTAAGAAGTTCTAAAATAAATTGAATAACGAACAAGGATCAACGATTTATGATTTTAGAAGATTTCTAAAAACAAGCTGATTACGCAAACATCAGAGATTATAAATCGTTGATCCTTGTTCTTAAATCAAAATAATGATGCTTTAACGACAGACTCTATTTAGGCTTAAAGGTATAAAAAAACAATTATGATTTGATTCGAATTGTAAAGTTGGCTGTGGTGAATAACAAAAGATTTAAGAACAAGGAATAACGAATGTTGATTTTAGAAGTGATTTGAGATTAAATATCATAATAAGTAACAACTTGTGTTTATTACAATTTTCCTTGTAACCACCCTACCATCTTTTAGAATTATTCGTAGTAAATGCAAGCCTGTTGAGGTTTGAGGAACTTCAATTCTAATACCTGAACTTTGTGATATAACCCTACAGCCTGATACCTGTTTTCCATCCATTGTGAATAGTGAGATGTTTTCGGCAGGGATAATCCCATTGTATTCAATATAAATAAGCCCATTGGTTGGATTGGGATATACACGTGCAATCAGCAGATCATCATTAATTCCGTTAGATATTGCCCACTGATTCTTTAGCTGTTCAATCTGTGGAATGGGAATTTCTGTGCTCCATAACTTTACTTCATCCACGCTTCCACGGAGTGCATATAGGGTTTCCACATTGTCCATCCGCCCAATGGTAAACGGTTTGGTTGAGGGTTGAATAGTTCCTGCAAAGGCCTTAAATGTATCGAGAATGCCATCGATGTAAAGTTCCATTGAATAGCCAGTATAAAGCACAGTTACATGGTAGTAACGGTTTAACTCAATTGGCAATGAGCCATCCAGATCTGCAACGCCTGTGCTTGTTTTTACAGTCCATCGAAGCAGACCTTCGGGGGTGATGGATAGCTTATATCGCTGCTGCCACGATCCGTGGGAGATGATAAACCTTTCCGAACCCAGCTGTTCGCATTTCACCCAGCAGCTTAGACTTACAGCATTGGTAAAGTTTAGGTCAACGTGATTATCTGTATAGATGATATTATCTCCAGCGGTAAACCTGTAAGCTAGCGATGCTTTACCCCTAGCATCATCGGTTTTGGTTACACCGGATGCTGTGGCATGAAATCTATCGGCGGCGGCATTGCGATTATCTGAATCGAAAGGATACCATATTATGGGTGTTTGATTGGCATAGCTTGTATCTTTTACCAGTACCCCAGCAGATACAGTGGTTGAAAGCAAATCCTGATTGGTAACCTTCACGGTGATAGTCCCAACAGTTGGAGTTGTTGGAGATTGCCATGTAACAGAATTTCCAGTAGTTTGATTTAAAGTGCCAGTAGATGATGTCCATGCGTACTCAAGGGTTTCGCCAAGCGCAGGTTCAACAATTGCAGTAAAGGTGCTTGTTTCGCCCTTCGCCGTGTATTTCGATACCGCTTGAATGCCTTTTACTACAGGTTGCATGGGAATATGCTCAACAATTTTAAGGTGCAAGGTGTCCTCTGCGGTTTGGCTATTGGCGGTTATCCTGCATTTTAGCACAGGTTGCGATGGGCTCGCTGATGTGGTAATTTGCACCTGCGACTGGGTTTGCCCATCGATTAGTACACCATCCAGAAACCATTCATATTGCACAGGATCGCCAACATTTACATTTCCCGGTGTGCAGTATGCCATGAACGATGAATTTGTGGTAATTGGGTTTTTATCGGTGGAAAGTGCTTTTACACGAAGATTGTTAGAGTAGTTATATTGATAATGATAGTCGAGAACATCGCTTCCAGCATACAACCTGCCATTACGGGAGTCTGGCACTAGTCCCGATGAATATAGTCTTATCAACCTTACTTCTCCCGCAGGGATTGTTAGCCGAATGGAACTTGAGGCTGATGAAAATAGAATGGTTTCGGTAATGGCATCGTACACCCCGAATGTACCCGATGGAAGATTTACGTTAACCTGCTTAACAACCGTTGTTGGGTTAAAATAGAGGTAAGAGACGAGAGAATTATCTCCGTAAAAATCGGTTTTATTGAGATCTATCTGGAGGATTTCAGGGATATTGGTTGGTTTGGTTACAGCAGCAAGATAACCAACACTTGAACCGCTATATAGCGATAGATTTGTTGATGCCCAGCCGCCACCAATGGCATCGCCAGTAGCATAAGGGGATTTTCCTAACAACAATTGTTTCATCGATTCGTAAGGAATGCAAGCCGTTGGGTCGTTTGCGGAAGCCCATGAATAGGAATCTTGTTGGGTTTGTGGAAGAGCATTCCAGTAAAACAATCGGCTGGCATTAGTAACATTCAGCAACCATTTGGCAATGGCTCGGGCATAGCGTTTATCGTATTTGGGGAGTGGTGCAAGTGCTGCTGCTTGCTGAAAGCCATTCATTGCAAAAGCATAATCGTTACCTGAATCGTTGGCTTCGCCAATCAATCCCGAGACATCATAACCACCCCAAGTTCCTACAATAGATCCCCATCCTCTCAAATCGCCACGATTGAAGCACCAGTCGAGCAATTTCTGCAAAGGATAATTTGTGCCCTCAACGGCATTCATGCGAGCCGCTGCAAGTGTTCCGTAAGATAATTGTAATTCGTATGATGGGTTTGATACTAAGCCAGTAAGAAAATCCATAGCCTGCTGAGCACCTTCAAAATACTTTCTATCTCCAGTTTCGAGGTAAGCGTTATAGAGCAACCATGCTATGCTTCCGGCTGATTCGGGCTCAGGAACGCTTATGTTTAGCGGTAATCCTGTTGTAAGATTAAAGGCTCGATAGTTCATATTAGGAGCAGCCCATGGTTTTGCGCTTCCTCCCAATTTGTTTACACAATCCAACCAGCGGTTGGCTACGGTTGTAAATTGACTATTAAATTCTGGGGCAGCATTGGGGTATAATGATTTTAGCTGATAGAAGTAGACGTTGGGCATTATATCGTACCACCAGTCATCGCCCGAAGTGGTTGAATAGCTGTTTAGGTAGACATTTTGACCGTTTTTTAGATTGAAGAAGTCTTTGGCTTTAGCCACCCAGTTCACTCCATTCTGGTTGCTTTTATCTACACCAGCAAGCGTGGCTCCTACAATGGCAGGCATAGCATTAATGGCTTCGGACTGATTTAGATGACCATCAACACCCACATAAGAATCGAGGAATAAAGGTGTATTATCGGCATAGTTAAATTGCCCCTGCGTTCCAAGACGAGATAAAGGCAGATATGTACCTGTTTTTCCTTGATCGAATACCAGATTGTCGTAATTGATGGTTACTGCATTCCAGTCCCTGATAAGTAAGGGTGTAGGTAAATCGGGCATTTGATCTATGCGAGGAATACTCAGCTGTCCCGTTTGAGCCAAACCCGATAGGGTGATGAATATGAGTAGGAGATTCAGGAGTGTACGTTTCATTATTGATGGGGGTTAGCGGCGGTTTAGGAGTTGCTTTTACTTTGTGTTTTTTGTGACCTCTTTGTTCTTTTTGTGGATTAGCTATTACACAAAGGCTCACAAAGTATTACCCAAAGTTACGCAAAGGTTTTTTTCCAGCACCTCAAAAAAGGAATTATCCGAGAAATGTTAGCGAAGTTTGGCATTTCAAGCGGCATATCCGCATAATATTTGTGATCCAATTAGATAATTCGTAACGACTCAGGCACATTTTTTTTGAAAATAAGATATCAATTACACATGCTATTCTCGCACTAAAGTTCTCGCAAAGTCGCTAAGCTCGCAATGGAGAAAAAACTATTAGTTTTTTCGCTTTGCGAACAAATTGTAGGTTCAATTTGGTATTATCAAATCTTAATGTTTCAATTCGACTTAACTGCGATCTTCATCTATCTTATATTCTTTGCGGCTTAGCGACTTTGCGTGAGATATTTTATTGCTGAATAGTTCCGATAATTCCAGTAAATGAGGTGCATCGCACCGTAATATTAAACTATGGGTTAGAATTGGAAACTCTCTATTCAACGATTAGGCTATCGCAAAATGCGATAACTGAGATGCAGTGATGCTTTTTGTAACGCATTTTACGATTGTGGGCTTGCAGTAGGGTTTGTGTTTTGGCAATAGAAAATAGCTTTTCTATTTTACTTGGGTATGGTTTAGAATGTTGAGCGGGGTACTAAAAACATGCTTGCCTGAGCATCAGCCCAAATGGTTTGTAGCCGCTATTGGCTATTAATTATTTTCGATTTTGTTGTTTCGTTTTTCATTTATTCGTTTTGTGTTGCCCCCTTTTTGCCATTTTTATTAATCATTTTCTTCGTAGTAGTATGAGTAGTCAATCCCTTTCATAAACATTTCGCGGTCGTTTATCTTAGTGGTGAGTACTTTTTCCAAAAGTGTTTTTAAAACACTACTTTGGGTTGGACTTAGCATCATTGCGTTCATGTAATCTTGCTTGCTTATTTTACTCCAATCTACGCATTTTTTGAGGCGTTTTTTCAGCATCAAATCCAGCCATATTCGGGCGCTTCTGCCATTACCTTCCATAAAAGGGTGCGCAATGTTCATTTCTACATATTTGTTTACAATTTCGTCAAATGTAGTTTCGGGCATTGCTTCAACTTGCTTTAATGTGTCGCCTAAAAAGCGTGATACGGCAAATTGAAAACCACCTTTTGAAATATTTTTTTGCCTGATTTGCCCCGCAAAATCATACAATCCACCAAACAAATAAGCGTGTATTTGTTGCAAGCCTTTGGTTGTGCCAACTTCTATGCTGCTGATAAAAGAGCTTTCAAACAAGGCATACGCTTTTGTTTTGCTTTTTCCGTCGATGCTTTCATCGCTGAATGTAAACCATTCTATAAATCGGTTTGCCTTTTTGCTCGGAAATTCTTTGCCTAAGGCAATAATACCGGCGTAATCCAACATGTCGGTTAAATATCGTTTCCCATCACTAGCTAAAAGTTTCAGTTGGGTAGTGGTACTAACCACCTCGCTGTTTTCTTTTTTCAGTTTGGCTTTAAGATATTTCCAATAGTTGCGGGTTTTGGTGTAGTCGTCTTGGTCGGTAAGCACTGCTACAATATCCAACACACTAAACCACCACTTGGTGTTTTGCTCGTCCCAAACGGCTCGCACTTCACGGTCGTCAAAAAAACGTATGGATATTTTTGCATTGCTCATAATTTGAATGTCATCTATTCTGTCGCACTGAAATTATCCATCCAAAGTTATGATAATTTTTGTCTTGGAGTTGCTGTCGGCGGTGGGGCGTTATAATGAGCGCTGATGTTCTGCGTATTTGTTGTATATTGGAGTTTGAAACGTTTTCTTATCCCTCGTTAATTAAATTACCCCAAAGCGTTAAGAGCTCCAAATGCGTCATCAATCCAAATACAATAAATAAGTTGTTGTAGCTAGTGCATTTTTGTTTTATCAATTAAACCCAAGAATGATTCGTCATTGTCAGGGGTATACTTATAGTACGATAAATCAATAAATTCATAATTAGGGTCAATTAATTCATTAAGCAAATCCCAACCTAAATTAGGGTCAGTTGAACTTATCTGAATGTTTCCTTTTTTATATTCTTCTTGAAGTTTATTTGAAAATAATTCATCAAAAATACCCCAACATTTGAATGCTTTTAAATCGCAACGATGTTTCATTAGTTCTTTTAAATCAGCCCAAGTGCTAAATCCTTCCATTCTAGGTGAACAAAAGTTGTCCAAGAAACTAATACCTGCGTCAGTAATTTCACTAAGAGATTCACCATGTCCAATAGGAGCGTAATCAACAATAATTTTTATGAATTTTTCCGTAATATCATTAATTTCATAGTTTTCATCATGAAATAACCTTTCTATAGATTGAAAAGGCGCAAAATTTAGTATTGTTATACTATATGGAGCCAAACTAGATTTCCAATTATCTTTCCATAAAAATGCAAAACCATGATTTTTCTGGGAATAGCCTTTAGTAGCTATTGCAGAAAGTGCGGTTTTCATTTGTTCAATAAAAGGATCTAATCTATTCCTGTTTTCACGGTCTTTATATAAACTGTCATCATACAAACATAACTGATAACCTCCAAGATGCTTATCACTTAATTTTAATGTAACATTATCCTCAGTAAAACTCAGAATGTCTAATATATTTAATTTTATATTTACACCATCTTTAAAAGGTTCAATACATATAATATTTCTTTGTAACCAAAATATTTCATGAAAAACATAATGTTTCAGTAGAGTTGGCCAAACAGGAGATATAATTACATTGATGATATCTCCTTCAGAGATAAAAGGTATGAATGATTTAATTTCACTTGCATAAGCAGAAATTTCCGTTCCTGCTTGCCTCGTTGTTCCTGATATATTCTTTAATTCAATTATTACAATACTTTCTGTTTCTGGAGCATATAAAAGAAAGTCCGGTTTTAATGAGTCTCCTTTTTTTAATGATATGTTTTCATTTTCTGAAATAACAGAATTTAGTTTTAGTGATTTTATACAATATTTGAAACTATTATGAATTTTCTCATTCACCAAAGAGTTTGGTTTAAAATTTTCTATTTCGTCAATATTGGTAATCAAATCTGCTAGACCTTCAATCTTAGTTAGATTTTGACTAAGCCATTCTTGCATTTTCGATTCATCTTCAAATATTATACAGCTCATATGTACTTGTATCTTCTTGCATTAACTACAACTCATTTATATATGCCCCCAAAGCACACTTGTAAACCCCAAAAGGAATGTATTGTGTACCTTCTGGTAGTATATAAAAATAAGACTTTTTCATGGGCTATCAAAAAGCGTTTAGCTTTTCCTTCAGTTTAGCGAGGGGTGATGAATGTAAGTAGGAATTTCAAAAGTATGCGTTTCAATAATAATAGAGATTAACGGCGGTTCGGTACAAGGAATTGTTAAGTTGCAAATTAGTCAACACTATGCACACGAAACTTTGGTTGTGTTTGGGAATTTGGCGAAGCCAATAAATACGATGTTAGCGGTTGGCAATTCTTGTCTTCAAATAATTTTCAGGGGTCATTACACCCAATGAACTATTTTTAAAGTCTTTTAAATTACGAGTTAAAATCAAACTAATATTTCCGTTACATTCTGCCGAGAAATTTTGTAATGCGTCCTCAAAGTCTTTGAAATTTGAGTTTAATGCATGAATAATTGAAGTTCTATCAATTAATAGCACCTCTGTTATTGAAATTAATTGAGATAACTTATCTATAACTCTTTCGTGAGTTGAGGATTGTCTAAGCAAATAGTATAAGTTGCTTAATATTACTGGCGTAATAAAGCCTTTTATTTCATTTGATTCACACAACGACAATACCTTTGCAGAATGTTCAGAGTAAGGTTTTCTGTCAAAGAAGAAATCTAGAATGACGTCAGTATCGAGAAGTATATTAGTCATTGCTTAAAGGTATTTTTCAGACAATCTTTTGGAAAGTTCTTTCTTATAGTTAAGATTTCTAGGTGCTTTAAAGGAACCTTTCAGAGATTTAACAATTGGTGTTAGTTCAATATCGCTAACAACTTCTTCGTTAGTAATGGTTTTCAGATAGTTCTCAATTATACTGGATAAACTACGTCCCTTACCGTTAGCATATTTTTTTGCTTTCTCGATAATACTTTGCTCAATTGTCAATGTTAACTTTGTATTCATAGCAGCTAGTTTTATAAATAATCTAAACTCTGCAAATATACAAAACAAACTTTACACGTGCAATTATTAAATTAAATGCACGTGCTTTTTTATCTGCTGAAACTCGTTTATATATGCACAAAAGGTACACTTCTCCAAGCAAGGGCTAGTGCTTGTAAATCAAGAAACCATTGGTTTCTAGTTCAATATTGCCCATCAGCACTGTTGCACCTACGGGCAATTCAACTTTCATCTCTTTGCCAAAGTTTATGATAACTGAGATTTTATCGCCTTTATATGAGCGGGTAAAGAGTATAACATCTTCATGCTGTTCCAGTGTTTCATAGCTCCCGAATTGAAGGGTTTTTTCACTGCTCCTTAGATAAAGCAAGGCTTTGTAGGTATTCAGTATTGATTTTTCCTGCTTTAAACACTGCTGAACATTTACATCTTTATAGTTCTCATTTAGTTTTATCCAAGGTTTACCCGTTGTAAAACCAGCATTGCTGCTGTTGTCCCATTGCATTGGGCTACGCGATTTGTCTCGGTTATGATCATTCCCCCATGCAAGTGCTTGCTCGGGCGTTTTACCTGCATCAAGGGCAAGTTGGTAAAATGTCTTGCCCTGAATATCTACTATCTCATCATAAGTTGTGGCTGTGATGTTTTGCATCCCAATCTCCTCTCCGTAATAAATAAATGGAACTCCTTCGGCAGTAAGCATAAGAGCAGCGAGGGCTTTAGCCCTTTCAATATTTCCATCTGCCAAACGATTCAGAAGACGTGGATTATCATGACTCCCGAAAAACAGGGTTGGATAATCGCTCATGCTATTTTCCATGCTTTGCAATTCGGTGAAAAGTCGTTTTACCGAAAAATTGGGAATACTACCAAAATTAAAATTAAAGACCACATCCATCAGCTGTGGCGATTGGTATTGCTTGAGTATCTCAATTTTATCGCTCCCAATCTCGCCTACAGTAAATCGATCTTTATATTCATTAACAATGGATTTGATAATGGTTATGGCTTTTTTTATGTTGGGTTGATTAATATTATATAGATGTTGCTGTTTACCGTCCTTGATAGGATTATCGGTCATGATATCATCGGTGTTCAGAAAGTTGATAACATCAAACCTAAAACCATCGATACCCAAATCGAGCCAGTAACGCAGCACTTTCTGAATTTCTTTTACCACCGCAGGGTTCGACCAGTTAAGATCTGCCATGCGAATGTCAAATTTATGTAGATAGTACTGATTGGTGAGTGAGTCGAGCCTCCAAGCTCCTCCACCGAAAAAGGATTCCCAGTTATTGGGTTTATCTTTCCAGATATAATAATCACGAAAGGGATTATCCTTTGATTTCCGTGATTCCTGAAACCACATACATTCAGTTGATGTATGGTTGACCACCATATCCATAATTACCTTGATTCCTCTCCTGTGTGCTTCGGCAAGAAATGTTTTGAATTCCTCAAGATTGCCGTAAATAGGATCAATCTCGTAATAGCTGGCTACATCATAGCCATTATCAACTTTGGGCGATTTAAGGAAAGGTGTAAGCCAGATGCCTTTTATACCAAGGGATTGTAGATAATCTAACCGAGCAGTCATCCCAGTAAAATCGCTGTACCCATTACCATTGCTATCCTGAAAGGAGGGCATATAAATCTGATAAAAGACTGATTCCTTCCACCATTGCGCTTGCCCTGCTTGGGCTGTAACAACTAAGGTGATGAGGATAAGCAGGTATTTAAGGATATTGCGAATCATGATAAATGTTGTTGATGAATATGATGTAAGAAACAATGTGTTAACCTATATGTCAGCCAGTTTCTTTTTTTGAAACAATGGAAAACTGGAATATTGGAAAACTGGAGGATATAAGCAAGAATCTAACCTCTTGTTTCCCAATATTCCACTTTTCCACCATTCCATCCAAAAATAATCCATTTGTAAATAATTGTTTATTATATTGTTAATGTGACTTCTTATATCGAGTTCACGTTATTTTAAAAAAAGAAGGCTTACGTTCCTGCTAACCTCAATGCAGAAATATAAGCCTTTCCCTGAACTTAACATCAATTATTAAACCAAACTAACCTATAAAGGCTTTTCATCGTTGTAAAGTTTCGAAACCTGACCATCAGCCAATGCGATGTTATAGATTTTTAGCTCATCAATGACACCCTTGAAATAGCCAAGGTTTGTAGCCGTTGTCCAATCCATGAAATTGGCTGCAAGTTCTGCATCTGTTGCCACACCACCAATAATAAATGGCTGAGGAGCGGGCGTAAGAGTTTGTAAGAGTGGTCCAATGCTTTTGTTGGATTCTGTCCAAGTTTTTGTGAGTGTCCCATTAACGAAGAATTTCAGTTCCTTTGTTGTTCCGTTTAATGTGACAACAATATGATTCCACAAAGCAACTTTAATACAGTTATCCGTTTCATTATCGGCATCAACAATACCTCCATCTACCTTTTTGTAAGTAAAGAATGGTTTTCCTCCGTCCTGAGTTTGTAGTTTATATCCAGTCCAGTAGTTTTGTGAAACGATATAGTTGTCTGCACGCAATACATCAGGTTTAACCCAAACCGAGATGGATAAATTAGCTGGTAGGAATGCTGTTGTATAAGGAACTTCAAGATGTCCTCCTCCAGAATAATAGATAGCACCTCCGCCCTTTACGCCTGTAGTCCATGTGGGTAATTTTGAGTCATTGCCGAGAATAACTGTATTTCCTGCTTTAAAAGTTCCAACATGTTTAACAGTAGAGAAGGCGGTGGCGGTAGTCCCGGTTCCTTCGTCAAAATGCCAACCAGCATTTAGGTATAAACTCTCATCAATATAACCGTATGCCTTAGAGTTAAAAGTAGCCATGGCTTCGGTTAGCTGAACTACTAGGTTATCTATTTGAACCTGGGTAAGCTTAGTAGCCGCAGCAGCTTTAATTGTTGCCAAAGTAGCTTTAAAAGCGTCGATATCTGCCTGTGGGTAATTAGCAGGAAGTGCGGCAGCAGCAAGTGCATCAGCCGTTGCAATTAATGTTGTAAGGGCAGTCTTGTTACCTTCAACGATTTCGTCATCTTTTTTGCACGATCCTAGGATCATTGCAGAACTTACAACCAGCATAAGCAGCAGGGTGTGAAGTTTCATCAGATTTGTCATTTTCATAGTGTTTTTAATTAGTGATTGATTTAGGTGAAATGATTTATTTGATCTAAAGGGTTTATATAGCCTGATTTGCATCTACTTCCGCCTGTGGAATTGGAAAATACCTCTTGGTTTCGTAGTGGAAATCAGTTCCTAACACCGATTCAGCAACGGTTTTGCCCCAGCGCATCAAGTCGAAATAGCGGTGAAATTCCTGAGCCAGTTCAACCCTGCGTTCTTTTTGAATAGCTGTTCTAAGTAAATCCTGATTGGAGGTAGTGATATCAGCAAGAAGGTCGGCAGGTGGTGTTCCGTTGAAACTAGCACGGGCACGATGTCTCACTATATTGATGTTTGCTTTTGCAGAATCGGCATTGCTTAATTCGTTAAAGGCCTCTGCTTTCATAAGCAGAACATCGGCATAACGTAGATAAATGTAATTGAGACCGCCATCGCCTTTGAGAGATGAAGAAACCTCGGAAAGCGGCTGTTGGTGCTTTTTAGTAAGGTATCCAGTGGGAGACCATGTGGCACTAAAAATTTCTCCGTTAAGCCAAGTCTGTCCATCACGACCAATTGAGGCATCAAGGCGAGGATCAACTTCAGTAGTTATGCTTTTTTCAAAGGCATCAACTAAACTTTGAGTGGGAGCATTAAAATAATACCCACCTTCCGATGCAGGAGCAAACCATTGATTCAATCCACATCCGGTAAATGGATTCTTGCCTGATAGGTGTTGAATCTCGAAAATGGATTCACTGCTGTTTTCGAATGCCAACTTGAAGTTATTAGCATAGTTTGGTAATAGGTGGTAAATTCCTAGGGCTTCAACCTGTTGAAAGTATCCAATTACAACCGACCATTTTTGTTGGTATAGACTAACCTTTCCTAACATTGCCAAAGCAGCACCTTGTGTTACCCTACCAATATCCGCTGAACCATAAGAAACAGGTAAAACAGCGACTGCTTCAGAGAGGTCTTTCTCAATCTGCATATAAATATCAGATACTTCGCTTAGTGGCACATTTATAGCACTTTGGCTAATAGGAGGAAGAAGTTTAAGGGGAACTTTTCCAAAAATATTTACAAGATTAAAATAACTGTATGCCCTAATAAACTTAGCTTCTCCGATAATGCGATTCTTCGTTATCTCATCCATAGGTACTGCTGGAACATTGGCTATTACATTGTTGGCACGGGCAATAGCTTCGTAGGTAAATTTCCAGTAATTGAGGATAATCCCATTGCTAGCATTGGCAGTAAACGCATCTATATAAGTAATTTCAGCTTGATCGCCAGGATTGCCGCCTTTTACAGCATCATCGGAAGCAACATCTCCAAATACCCATAGAGCATTGTTTGAACTACTGAAAGATATGGCATTATATACACCATTCCCCGCCTGTATGGCCTGTTTGTCATTCTGGTAATAGGTTTCTGAAGAGAATTCACCTTTTAAGTCTTCTGTTAAAAAATCTTTACAAGAACTCATGATAATCATGGAAAAAACAAACAGTAGGATAACCTTTGCAATCACTAATTGCCTAAAGGCAGCGGATATATTTTTAATTTTTATTTTCATAGCCCGTTATAATTAAAAAGTGATGTCGACTCCAAACATTATAGTAATTGCCGAAGGATAGGTTCCCCAATCGATACCTGCTGCGATATCACCTTCGTTTTTTGCGTTGTCGCTTACGGTCATCTCTGGGTCAAGACCAGAATACTTGGTTAGTGTAAACAGATTGGTGGCAGATGCGTAGACCCTTGCCTTTGATAAACCGATAATCTTTAGCGTTTTCTCTGGAATAGTGTAACCAAACTGAAGGTTTTTCAATCTCAAATATGAACCATCTTCAAGAAAACGTGACGAAGGTGTCGCATTGTTCGATTTGGATGTCCATGATGCCCTGGGTTGGGTGTTTGATGTACCCTCTCCTGTCCATCGTTCATCGAAATAGCGTTGTGTAACGGTAAAACCACGGTAAAATCCTTCAATATCCTGATTTATCTGTACATAGATTTTGTTGCCGTACGCACCTTGGAAGAACACGCTTAAATCGAAGTTTTTATAGTTAGATGCTAGGTTAATTCCTGCAATCATTTTTGGAATGGCACTACCTAGATGTACCCTATCTTTATCATCGATACGCCCATCTTTATAATTATCTTTGAATTTAACATCGCCTGGTTTAATGTTATTTCCCTGATAAGCAGAGAGTAGAATATCAGTAGCATTCTGGAATATGCCATCCATTTCGAGCAAGTAGAATGAACCGATGGGATAACCCACTTCTGTTCTCGTTGCATCTATACCTGACTCAATTCTTCCTCCGTAGAGAGGTGCATCCAACTTGAGAACCTCGTTGTGTAGGAAGGTCAGATTACCCGTAATTGAGTAACTCCATTCGCTGATTTTATGATGATAACTAGCTTCAAGTTCAACCCCTGTATTCAATACCGATCCGCTATTGATCCATGCAGCATTTGCATAACCTGCTGATGGGGGAATGGGTGCTTTTACCAACATCCCTTCTGTAA
This sequence comes from Bacteroidales bacterium, assembly GCA_013141385.1. Lineage (NCBI taxonomy): Bacteria > Pseudomonadati > Bacteroidota > Bacteroidia > Bacteroidales > Bacteroidales bacterium. The sequence continues at coordinate 89,016 of JABFRB010000028.1, forward strand.
CTTTATAAAAATAGTCTAATGAGAATGCAAATGCACCTTTCCATAGTTCAGCATCCACTCCAGCATTATATTGATAGCTGGTTTCCCATTTTAGGTTTTTATTTCCTAAAGCAGTTTGCGCATAACCACCGCTGGACACTCCGCCAAACGGATAGTTGAAATATGGGGAGATCCTGTCTTTGTCCGCATAAAGTCCTATCTCCTGATTTCCAATTGCTCCATAACCAGCACGAAGTTTAAGATTCTTAAGCCACATAACATCCTTAAGGAAGGCTTCCTGATTCAGCGACCAACCAGCAGAAAGGGAATAGAAGGTTCCCCACTTGTTATTCCCAGTAAAACGAGAAGATCCATCACGGCGTAGAGTGCCAGATAGATAATATTTTCCTTTGAAATCATAGTTAACTCTACCAAAAAACGATGCCAGTGTTGAGGCCCAATCAGTTTGATTACTAATCTTATTTCCAACCCCATTACCAATATAGATAAGTTCCTTCTGTTGGATAGGGAAATCGGAATCGCTGGCATAAATGCCTTTCCCGCTATTTTTAATAGCCTCAAATCCTAACATAATCGAAAGGGTATGTGATTCCCTAAACGTGGTTTCGTAATTAAGCAGATTATTCACAGTCCAGTTGGCTGTGCGTTCATTGCCAATACTCAGGCTGTTCACTCCATTAATTCGGTTCATGGTTCCCCATGTTGGGTTGAAACGGCGTGTGTTAGAATTACGATAATCCATACCGAGATTGGTAGTGAATTTTAACTTATCTGTTATTTTGGCGGTGAAATAGGCCTTGCCCAAATAGCTGTCGTCTTTGCGGTTGTTTTCGTTATAATGGGTCATACCTATGGGATTGTAACCATCGCCGAGGAATGAATCATAAATCTGGCTTCCGAAATACCCAGACGGTTTGTCTACATAAGTTCCATTAGCAAACTTTATAGGAATAGCTGGATTACGGAAGAAAGCATACCTTACCACACTTCCACCATTACCAAGGTAACCGTCCCCTGAACTTCCAATGATATCGTTACTTGAGAATCCTGTTAGCATACTCACTCCCGTAGTAAGCCATTTATTCGCTTCCGTGTTCACATCAAGTTTAACTGTTCCACGAGTGTAATCAGTACCCTGTATAATACCCTTTTGGTTATATAGCGATGTGGAAATCATGTAATTGGTCGATTCATTTCCACCAGAAAAGGAGAGTTCGTGGGAATTTACAGGTGCTGTTTGGAATAATTCTTTTAGATAGTTCACATTGGCAAAATCCACTGCGTCACTGGGCATAATAAGGCTACGTTGTAGACCTACAGGGAGAAAGGCATTGTCGTTGGTGGCTGCTTCGTTATATATGGTGATATAATCGTTTGTGTTTACCATTTTGGTTAGCCGGGTTGCTTTCTGAAATCCAGTCTGTCCGCGATAGGTAATTTTGGTTTTACCTTTTATTCCTTTTTTGGTGGTAATAAGCACAACCCCATTATTGGCGCGTGAACCATAAATTGCCGCTGCCGAGGCATCTTTAAGAACCGAGATGTTTTCAATATCCCCAGGTGAAAGGATTTTAAGAGCATCAGTTGTTGGCATTCCATCAACGATATAGAGTGGGTCGTTACTTGAATTGATAGAACCTGCACCACGGATGCGAACCGAGACTCCTTCGCCTGGAGCACCAGTGTTTTGTGTTACCTGAACACCTGCCGCAAGACCTTGTAAAGCCTGAGCAACCCCAGCCACTGGCAATCGTGTGAGTTCTTTGCTATCAACTTTGGTAACGGCTCCTAATACATTGCGCCTCCTGGCAGTCCCGTATCCAATCACCACCATTTCATCAAGTGCATATTGATCGGGGTTAAGAGCAATATCAATCACCGTACGTTCTCCACAAACCTCCTCCACCTTTGTATATCCAATATATGAGTATACAATTACTGATGAGGCAACCAATTGATCCGATACTAAACGATATTTACCGTTGACATCTGTAATGGCTCCTATAGCTGTTCCTTTAATCAGAACCGTAACGCCAATAAGGGCTTCGCCAGATTTGGCATCCGTAATCAACCCTTCAACCGAACGCTGCGCAAAAAGCGATCCGGCTAAAGAAATTATCATCACAAGTATTCCAAGTTTCTTCATTTTATATACTATTGAATGATTTTACAACTCTGCTTCTTTTCAGGTTATTTATATGCAATTACCACATCGTTGGCTTTAATTTTTGATCCTTGAGTACTAAGAGGCGTTCCAGCGGGAAGAACCACAACTAGTGCGGCTTCGCCAGCTAACAACTTAATGCCAACACAACCATTACCCCCTTTAGTTAAGTATTTTTTTGTGATTATATCAAACAGGTCAACATTGCTATTCGAAGTGTAGGTTACGGTTTTGTCTTCGGTATATGGATTATAGTACAGATAAACCGGGTATTTCCTTTCTGCATAGAAATCAGTTATATTGCAATCGAGGGCTAGAATTCCCTCAACCTCTGTCTTGTTGACAATTGCTCCAAATACCCCAACAATAGAAGTGCTGTAAAGGCTAAACATAGATTCTTTAGGCTGTCCAATTACCCATTTTGGCCCATCGCCAATAGAAACGGGTGAGACTCCTTTCAGTGCTGGTTTATTGTAATCATCAACCTTACGGATGCCCTCATAGCCAATAACTCCATGGGTCAAGTTTTTCAATTCAGGTAGCCATTGATGCGTAGCGTCAACCTGATCCGGATAGAATAAGCGTGATGCGTTTACCGCATTCAACATATATTTTCCAATCGCTTTGGCATACTGTGGTTCATATTTTACCAATGGAACTAAAGGCCAAGCCATAGCTATTGAGTTCATTAAAAATGCATATCCACCACCATCGGTAATGCTTCCTTGTAATCCATAAACATCGTAATCGCCCCATTTTTCGGCAATCACACCCCAACCGTAGCGACCGTCTTTGGATTGGCAGCCATCAAACATCCAGTTTAGCATTTTGGTTATATCGTAATTGGTTCCCTGTTCAGCATTTAATCTGGCAGCAGTGTACGTTCCGAACGGGAGCAGCATTTCGTAAAAGCGACTTTCTTTCTGGCTCAATAAAGCCTCTGTTGCGCTTTTAGCATGATTGAGGTAACGTTTATCGCCAAATTTCTGATAAGCCGAATACAACACCCACGCGTGTCCACCTGCAGCGTCCTGTTGAAAGGGGATATTATTTTGTATGCCTTTCATTTGGGAGTAATCAAAATAGGAATAATCATAGTTCCCGTTCAGTACAGAGTCTGCTTTGCAGAATTGTTCTGCAACCGTGCGTTGGATGTGTTCAGTGTTTTTTACATCAGGAAAAAGGGCAGCAACTCCGTAATACAATACATTGGGGTAAACATCGTACCACCAGTCGCGACCGTAGCCGCCTCCAGCCATAGCCACTGTTGGATTCGTATTATTCATTACGATATTCCACTTAGTGTCGCTGTTAAAATAGTTCTGCACCATCTTTACATAGTTAAAACCGTTCTGGTTGGTTTTATCTATTCCCATCAACCCTGCACTCACAAGTGAGTTAAGCGATGTAAGCGCTTCATGAAATTCGCCATTGTTTTTCTTTGATCCTTGGCGTACATCACCAATTACTGTGTAAAGCCCGAATGTAACCTGATCGATATTTCGCTTGGAACTATCGAGCCAGATAAGCGAGCCATAAGAAGTTTGATTATTAAAGTTAAAAACAAGACTGTCGAACTGCATTGTTTTTTTCCTCCAGTCGATGATTTTTAATGGTTGTGGTACGTCTGGCATCTGATTAATGCGTGGCAAGGATGTTTGAACCACTTGTCCACCATTCTGCGGATTGCAGGCGTATAATCCAGAAATCAGTGATATAACTATTATGAAAAAACTTCTTTTCATTTATCCTCAGAATAAGAATGTTTCATTATGTTTTTTGCAAGCGGGATAGAGAGCATCTGGATAATCGCAACAATCACAAGCGAATACCTTAGGGCAAAATCTTTAGAAACATAGAAAGCTAAGCCAATGAATAGGACAAGACCAAAGAATCGACCTAAGTAAAGTCCAAACTCATGGTTGAAGATGTATGCGTATTTGCTACGGTTCTCCTTTACCGACAGGATATCGATTACCTGCATTTGAATGGGGAAGTAGGCAATATCGTGTAATGGCATAAATAAGACTTTACACAATACAAAAACAATAACCCCAATGGCAGAGAACAGTATCTGATTGGTAAGAGCACCTATAAGAAAAATGGTCATACCAGCGGCAAAAATGTAGATCCGATGTTTTGGTTTTGTTGTCCTTCCCAGAAAATAAAGGATGAAAGCAGTTAGTATCCCGCTAACACTTTGAATAGTTCCCAGCGTAGCCTCATTACCAACTAGAGTCATGATTAGAATTGCTGGTGCGGTTACTAAATAACCTTGAACCATCCCCTTTAAGGAAGCAAGCCCTAGCATTTTTCTCCATAACGGGTCGAAACGCAAGTAAAGAAACTTCTTCTGTGCGGGATTCCTAAATCTATGCTGATGAATTACAATACTAGCCAGAATAGTGAGCAGAAGCACTATCGCCGTTACAATCTTATAGGCTCCCTGAATGTTGCCGCCAAACCAACCCAGAGTAGTGCTTTGAATCAAAAACCAGCCAACAACGGCAGGTACTATAATAAATGTTAAGGTGTAGAAGAATGTCTCAACACCGTAATAGTAGTTTCTGTTCGTATCGTTTGTGGTATCAAGAGCCAAGAAATCGCGATTAGCCCAGAAAAAACCAAATGAAGCACCCATAATAAATCCTGATATGGATACTCCTACCATGTTTATATTGCTGAGCGTCATCATGAAAATCATAGAAACACCGCTTAGTAGCATTCCAAAGCTGTATAGGCGCGATACCTTTATCTTATTCAGCAAAAATCCATTCAGTAGGAATGTAAAGGGAATCCCTGTGTAAACACACAGCTGGTAAACCGCAACCATGGATGGGTTATTGGAGCTACGCATAATGTAGGCTCCCACAAAAATGTCAATAATGGGCAGTACAAATGCATAAATCATATTGGTAATAAGCACAAGGCGCATATCACGGGGCATAGAGGCAAAAAAACGGAACTCAGCCAAAACTTTATTCTTCATAAAATAGCTTGTTATCAAATTTGATTACTTGATTCAACTTTATATTGTTAACGTTATTCTTTCAATGTTTCCAAAATTCGTTTTATCGATAGTTCTGCTCCGCAGATAACCTCATCGCTAGCCCCGTAGTAAATAGTAATTTTATCACCATCCACAATATGACCATTGGTAAATATCACGTTCCCGAAAAATCCAGTTTGCTCGTATGTCTGAATAGGCTCCATAATTGGTTCAATGCTCCGAGCAAGTACCTTTGAAGGATCATTAATGTCAAGTAGCAAAGCACCTAAGCAATAGCGATGATCGCTATTGGCTCCGTGATAAATTTCAAGCCAGCCTTTTTCAGTTCTGATAGGTGCTGCGCCTGATCCAACACGCTTTGAATCCCACATGTCTGGACGAGAGGTTGCAATGCACTTATGTTTACCCCAGTGGATAAGATCGAGAGATTCAGCTATCCATATATAGTTTCCACCCAGTTCAGGGCTGCTAGGGCGGTGAAGGGCATAATATTTCCCGTTGATCTTTTCCTCGAAGATAGCACAATCCTTATTGTGAGGTGGAAAAATCATCCCTTCACGATCGAAGCTCTTCCAATCTTTAGTTCTGATAAGACCAACTCCAACCCCAAATTCGGATACCTCGGTAAACGAAAGGCTAAAGCCATCGGTCATAGTAGCTACACGGCAATCTTCAATACCAAAGGTTTCCAACTCCCCTTTCCCGAAAATAGGAGGATAGCCTTCGGGTTCATAAAAACGAATGCCATCATCACTGCAAACAAGTCGTAAGTAAGAGAGTGTTGTAAGGTAATCCTTCTTCTTATAATTGATTATTCTGGGATCAGAGGCATCCAGATCGGGATCGTTTTTATCGAAATTCAAAATTTCAATTGAACCTTTACTATTATATACAGGGAAGCTGATTTTGCCATCAATCTGTTTAGGCCTTTCAGCAACTCGAAGTAGTAGCCATATTTTTCTATCAAATTGAAAAACACCTGGATTGAGCAGGCAAACTATTTCCATACCTTCAATACCTGATTTCAGATCGGCAGGACGAATAAGAGGGTTTTGCGGGAATCGTTTACCAATATCCATAATACTCTTTTTGTGGGTAGCAAATCTACAGACGATTGAATAAAACCATGTCCGCTCCGTTCCCAATCTTGTCCTGTATAGTACAAAATACAAGGGTTTCAAAAAGTCTGTCGGAAACGCTAAAACTCCTTTAATCCTTAAAAAGCAATGTGATTGATCTCGGCAAAGAGGTATTTTATATCACAATAGTTCGTTAAAACCTTATTAATGTCAGTTCGATGTAAGGTGTCATCCTGAGCGAAGCGAAGGATCTAATTGTCTAAATACGAGATGCTTCACTTCGTTCAGCATGACAAAGCAACAATCTAATACTAGGCTTATGATCAATGTGTTACGCCTACATCGAGTTGACGTTTATTATTGATTTGTGATATTTTGTGTTTTCGTGTTTTGGTGGCAAAATTTTTATAATAGCCACCAAGTCACCAAAATACACCAAAAAGTTTACTGAGCTATTGATGTCAATAACAGGTTTAATTTTCTGCCGATTTGTTTCTGTAATCTGAAGGGGAACAATCATAAGCCTTACCAAACAGCTCATAGAAATGGGTTCTGCTGGCAAAGCCTGTTTGGTTGATAATTTCGCTCACCGTCATTGAGGTTGATTTAAGCAGCATGGCTGCTTTGCTCAAACGGCGTTGGTTTATAAGATTATGGGGTGTTGTTCCAAGCACCGATTTGGTTTTATTGTAAAGAGAAGATTTACTGATAGCCAGCTTATCACAAAGTTTCTCGGATGAAAGGGTTTCATCATCGATATTCTCATCAATGTAGCTGAGCATCTTCTGAAAAAATGGATCGGGGATATCCTTCACCAAAGCAGGATTCCCGTCCTGCTTACCAAAGTGGTTTCTGATACCAACCCTCAATTGCAAGAGTTTTTCGATACGAACTTTAAGATGCTCGGGGTGAAAAGGTTTAGGAATGTATGAATCAGCTCCAGCTTTCAATCCAGCAATTCTGTCCTCAATTTCAGCTTTGGCTGTAAGTAGAATCAACGGCAGGTGACTTGTATCAAAGTTTTCGCGTAGTTTACAGCAAAGTTCAATGCCATCCATTTCGGGCATCATTATATCGGAAACAATCAGATCTGGCTTATCGGATAAAACTTTACTGTAAGCATCAAGGCCATTAACAGCAAAAATGATGTTATAGTCTGCCCGAAGAAAATCTCTGAGCAATAACAGAATTTCAGGATCATCATCAACCAGAAGTATCAAAGGTTTTCCGGCAGATATTAATGGATTTTCTACCAAGTTTTCAGATCCCATTTCATCAATGAATCCTATTTCATTCGATTCATCAATTGGTTCATTAATTAACTCCTCTGGGCTAAGCTGATGTACATTGTGAAAAACACAGATAAATTTTGATCCTTCGTTGGGAATGCTTTCAAAGCTAATAATCCCCTTCAGCAACTCAACAAGCCCTTTTGTAACAGCAAGGCCCAAGCCCGTTGATCGGTATCCCGGAAAACTTCCCTTCTTTTTTGCAGAAGATATACCAAAAGGTTCGAAAATCTTTTGAAAATATTCGGGCTTTATTCCAATTCCTGTATCGGTAATTTCAACAATAAGCGATGAGTTTTCGGATTTAATATTGACTTTGACAAATCCTCCTGGAATATTATATTTTATGGCATTCGATATCAAATTGGAAACTATTCGCTGAAACTTATCTGCATCCGTTTTGAAGACAACTTCAGGGTTGGGCGCAAGAATCTCACAAGTGATATTTTTTTGCTGCAAAAGCAACTCAAAGTCAGAAATTATCTCTTGTACAAGCTCAACTGGTTTAGTCAATTGGATATTTAATGGTTCTTTCCCCTTTTCCAACTTTCTAAACTGCATAATTTCGAGTACCAATTTCTGAAGTTTAAGGCTGTTGTTGTAAACCTTTAAAAGACGAGGATTTTCAAGTGTACTGCGTGTATCCTCAAGCAAAGCGTGAATATGCGAGGTGATCAGGGTAAGAGGTGTACGAAACTCATGAGCCACGTTAGTAAAAAACTCTATTTTATAACTTTGTAACTCCGCTTCCTTTTTCTTCTGAAATTCCTGCAATACCGCCTCCTTTTTTCTGGCTTCACGCCTACGATAGGCTGTGAAAATTAACAATTGGATACCAATGAACAGCAGGCAATAGCCGATAATTGCCCACAATGTTCTCCAAAATGGGGGTTTAATGATTATTTCTATCTCCCGGATATTCTTCGACCAGTTTCCATTCTCATCACTTACACGTATCTGAAGCAAGTATTTACCCGATGCCAGATTGGAGAAACTAATGGGCTGATTCCGTGGATTGGTAATCCATTCATTGTCAAAGTTTTTTAATCTGTAAGATATTCTGTGGCGTTCCTGTCCCCAAAAAGTTAGAGGAGAAATATATAACGTAATTGTATTCTGATCGTATTTCAGTTTCAAGTTTTTCTGGCGGTTAATTCGGCTAGTAAGTACGCTTTGATCTCCTATTTCCACCAGCTGGTTTCTAATAAAAAGCTGATTAATTGCGATTGGAGGAAAGTAGGAAGAAAATTTAATCTCATCTGTTTGAATAATATCTACACCCATTGTGCCACCAACAAAAAGTCTGTCTGTTTTTACATCGAAAAACGAAGCACCATCACTATATTCAACGTTAATTAGGCCATCGTTCACGTTGAAACTCCTTACTTTACCTCCGCTGCTATCAACTAATGAGAGTCCCTGATTGGTTGTAACCCATAAATTACCAAGATTATCACGCTGCATGGCATGTATGCTTGTATTAGATAGATCAGACTGAACATTTAATCCGGCCACCTTTACCGAATCGTCAGAGATTGGTAATAAATTGAAAATGCCATTACTGCTCCCTACCCAAATAAGTCCTTTAGGATTGGCAAACAAAGAAAGGATATCATCATTCCTAATAACACTAATGTGAGTTAGTGTTGTATATTGTGAAATTAACCTCTTAGTAATTGTATTATAGCGATATACTCCCAATCCCCTGCTTCCTATCCAAATCATCCCCGGTTTTTCCTCAGCCAAAGAATAAACTATCTGCTTTTGTTGTCCTTGTGTTGTAATGCTTTTATCAAGAATTAGCTGCTCGCAGCCAATTGGCAATGAACCATTTTTCTTATCCAGTTCAATCATTATAACCCCATAACCGCTGGTTCCGAGGTAAATTTGATGATCGCTGTTTTCAAGTATGCGGTAAACCGAAGCAAAGTTCAATGGGTTTAGGATTCTAAAATCACGAGGGAAGTTTTTAATAGTCTTATAATCAGGAGAAATAATATCAACACCTTTACCATCGGTGCCAACCCAAATAGAACCATCACTGTGCTCATGGAACGAAAGCACTGAATTGTTGCTCAAACCATCTTTGACCGATATTCTCCGAATATGATTTCCATTGGCATCAAAAACGTCTATTCCTCCTCCTTTAGTACCTATCAGAACATCTCGTTTGCGGGTTACGAGAATACTTCGGACAATCGGGTATGCCAATTGATTCGACGACAGGCTTTTATTCGGAAATTCTGTGAGTTTCAGAGTATAAACCCCATTCCCATCAGTTCCAATCCACAAAATATCGTTTTCAGTTTCATAGATACTTAATATTCGGGTGGCAATGGTATTGTGGGCGAACTGATCTGAAAGTATATTAAGTACATCAAAACTATTGGTTAATAGATTATAACTATAAATTCTACCCTTTTCAGTACCAGTCCATAGCCTGTTTTTATCCTGTGAAAGAGAGAACGAGGTAATTATATCATCTGGAATCCTGAGTTGTTGAACCGACTTAACCTCTAGGTCAACCATAAGAGCCGTTCCTGCTCGCTGGGTAATAAGAATATATGGATGCTGGTCGATCAATATTGCAATTGATGATGTCAATGTTCCTGTTAAAGGCAATTGCAGAAACTCTTCGAGGTGATTACCTGACATTAAAATCAATTTACCATCTCCCGAAATACAATATACCTGATTCCCCACCACATGAATACGTTTAATGCCCAGAGAGATGGTTTGCGAAGTTTTGTCAAAAACAATTTTACTGAATTGTCTTGATATACTATCAAATCTGAATATGCCGTACCCAAAAATCGAAACTAATGCTCCATTGCTATTTGAATGGCAGATTGCAATATCGTTTTCATAGTTTATCTGTTCCGATTCCTTTGTAAAATACGAGGTGAATCGATCATGTATATTATCGTATAACCCAACACCCTTATTGGTGAGAATCCAAATAGAACCTGATGCGGTGGGGTATAACTCCCGAATAACGTGATTGTGAATCGAATTTTGATTGCTGCCAGGCAGGAAAGTTACAATATTGCTACCATCATATCGGTTAAGTCCGTTCCAAGTTCCAAACCAAATATACCCTTCTGCATCCTTAACAATAGTATTCACCGCACCGTTCGATAAACCATCGCGGCGTGAAATGGAATGTACATTTGTTCTGTACTCTGCGCTAAGCGAAAGCGATATTGATAAAAAGAGTACTAGATTAACGAGTTTTCCAGCCATTTTGCACGCAGAATCAGAGATCAGTCAATGAGTTCGTAAAAGTAGAAAAAACAGAGAATTATACGAATCAAGGGTTTAAAGATAAATAGAAGTGGTATGTATATACAATAGTTCGGTAAACTTTTTGGTGTATTTTGGTGACTTGGTGATTTTGTGGCTACTATAAAATAGTTGCCATCAAAACACGAAAACACAAAATAGCACAAAAACAAAATGTTACAAATCAATAATAAAACCCTAACGAACTATTGTTTATAATGATGAATTGTAATATGATTCCCTTGTCATGCTGAGCGAAGCGAAGGATCTACCAATCTAAACAACAACTAAGATGCTTCACTCCGTTCAGCATGACAAGAAACAATGTATTCTGGAAACTCCAACCCCTCTCCTTTATGATGATGAATTGCAATATGATCCCATTGTCATCCTGAGCGCAGCGAAGGATCTGTCATTTTGATTTAAGAACAAGGATAAACGATTTATGATATTTGCCGAATCAGCTTGTTTATTACAATCTTCTAAAATCTACATTCGTTGATCCTTGTTCGATATTCATAATCCTCCCAATCCAAAATTTTCCTACATTTGTTTCCACTCAACGGAAAAAACAGATCCATGAACATAACGCTCACCCGCAAGCAGCGCATAATTATCCGAACCCCCGATGATGCCTTCAAAGTAATGAAGGAGATACTCATGCGTGAGGATAAAATAGACCGCGATAAGGAGCACTTCTGGGTGATGGGTCTTGCCCCGAGCCTCCGCATACAATACGTTGAGCTGGTTAGCTTGGGCTGCGAAACAAGAACCTATGCCGAGCCCATAAACGTATTCCGCTTTGCGGTGACGAAGGGCTGCACAAAGGTAATCCTAGTACATAACCACCCCAGCGGCAACCTTACACCCTCCGCAAAAGATTTAGACCTCACCGACAACCTAATTCAGGTAGGGCGTATACTCCACATCAATGTATTTGACCACCTAATTATCTCCACCAAATCCTACCTGAACTTTGAGGCTAAAGGTTTAATGGAAAAGCTGGAAAAAAGCACCAAATACGTTCCCTCGTTTGAGCTGATTGAGCGTATCCGCGCCGAGGAGAGGAAGATTCGGGAGGAAGCGGTAAGGGTTGCAGAGAAAGAAGGGAAGTTAGAGGGGAAAAAGGAAGAAAAGATTGAGATTGCCAAAAACAGTTTAAAAGAAGGTCTTTCAGTTGAGCTAATTATTAAGCTTACGGGCTTAACGAAAAAGGAGATAGAAAAGATAAAATAGAATTCACCCGAAATACACATTAAATATTGTGTGATTTTATCATATAATACATGCTAAATTGGATGGTAAAATATACTTATAAATGAGTTAGCCGCAAGGTTAAAACTGCTTTGAACGATAATTAAACTTTGTTAAAAACAGAAAGAAACCCGCTTCTAATCAATAGCCAACGCACATTGCAGCACATTTGCAAGCCCACACGAGCCAACGCTAAAATCAAAGATTTGCAAAAGAGCTGCAACTTTACCATCACACTTTCCTTACAATTAAGTATTTTTGAAATATGAAATACTCTAACAGGAATATTACGATATGATTAATAGCGATGATATATACATAAATATGTCAAATAAATTATTTGATGTTTTTTATGTTGATGATAATAAATATGGGAGACAGCAGGTTGATGGAAGTTATAAGTTAATTAAAGGTAAAATTACTCCCGTTACTGTTGATGATATGTTAAGAAATCAAAAAAGTCTTTTAACATATCAAGAATTACATGTTTTAAATAATGCATTAATTAAGTGGATTTGTATAGATTTAGATATAGTTAAAAAGGAAATAGTTGAAAATTCTATTAATCAAGATAATCTTAAACTTGTAAAAGAATCAGCTGATGAAGCATGTGCTTTTTTGGACTCCATAAGTATTCCTTATCTATTAGAGTTTTCGGGCAGAAGAGGTTTTCATATATGGATTATTTTCGAAAAATTAGTTTCAAAAGAGATAGGATACAAACTAATTGAATATATACATGAAAACACTGTTTTAAAACTAAAAGATAATATAGTTGCTGATAAATTCCCGAAGACACCAAATGTCTCGCCAAAATCTAAAGGAATTGGCTTTGGCGTTAAGTTGCCTCTGTCCCAGAATAAAGGCAGCGGTAAGCTATCTTTTTTTCTCAAGAACCTAGATGCGTTTGATTTTAACGAAGTAAATTGGCTTGCTGTACCTAACGAGCATTTCTTAAATGAACAATTTGAAATTTTAAATAAATATAAGACAGTTAGTATTGATCAGATACAACCTTTTCTTGATGCTTTTGACAATTATCCTGTTTTTAATAGATTCAAAGACAATTATCTTAAAACAAAAAGGGTAAACTCTTTTTTGTCAATTGATATTAGTTTGGATGTTATTTTGTCTTCCTTAAGAAAATGTGAACATTTAGAGAAAATACTATATAATTACGAAAAGGGCTTAGGGGGTAAAGAACGAAGTATATTGGTTGGTCTGTTGACTCAGCTTAAAACTACAAATGATAATGATTTTGGAAATAACTTATTAATGGAGTTATTTTCTAACATACAAGGATTTGATAAGGAAAAGACTAGAAAAAACTTAGAGAATTTGAAGTATTATCAGCCTATAACTTGTAGGAATTTAGGCAAATGTGAAACATGTAATGAATGTAATGTAATATCTCCGATTGAATTAATTCAGGGAGTTGAACTTAGTGACAAACCTAAATATTCTATATCTAGTTTAGATCATAAATTATTTGAAAAAATAAGATTTGCTCTCGATAATTATTCATTAAGAAACGATGAAGTTCCTTTATATCCTCTTTTAGAAAAAAATAACCATTTAAGCTTTTATGAAATAAATAAATCAATCGAGAATGTTTATAAAGGAATTAACCTAGCTAATTATGAAAGCTATATTTTTCATAGAAATGAAAAAAGCAAGATTAGAGATTTATATAATTTGAACACCAATAATAATTTCATATCTACATTTTTTACATTTATATTAAATACCATTTATTATTCTGAAATATCTAATAATTCTTATGGATATGAATTTGTTCCAAGTTTTTATCAAGGTAATGTATTTCAAAATTGGTTTGTAAATTGGATTAAGTATACGAAAAAAATTGAAAATGTACTATATAATGAGGAGTACTCTGAATACTTCATGATTAAAATTGACATTAAACGATTTTATGATACTATTAACTTAAAAAGATTAAAAATCAAGTTAAATGAAGAAGCCCCGGAAAGTATACGCTTGAAATTAGCTGAATTGTCAGAAGACGATGGAATTAAATATAAACAAATAGTTGATTATTTAATTAATTTAAGCATAAAAACCACAGGAAATTCAGAAAAGGGGTTGCCTCAAGGACCTGTATACGCTCGTTACTTAGCAGAATTATATTTAAGTGGTCTAGATATTTTAATCGAAAATTTTATAATTAAAAATCAAGGAAGAGAATACTATCATAGATTTGTTGATGACATATTTATTTTTGTTGAAACTAAGGAGAGAGCAGGTATTCTTTATGAGAGAATTTCAGATTGGATAGCTATAAATGATTTGGAATTCAATACAGAAAAAACTAAAGTAATTAATGTAAAAGAATATGCTGATTCAGAAGAGTACAATAAATTTAAGGATGATACTAAATATGATATAAATTATGTTAATAAGAATAAAAATGTTTTATCAGAAAATGAGATTCAAGATGCTCTTTTAAAACTTGAAAAGCTAACCGATGATACGAAATTTGGATTAAAAGACAACTTGCGTTTTTTTTATTATCAATTCAAAGGTGATAAACGATTAGATTTTATAAGGAAAAAACTTTCAGCAATTCTTCCTTATTCAAGTGATGGACGGGGTACTCTGTATTTCTTATTTTATGCTGATTTGATTGTCAATTTTAAAGGTATATTTTGGAGTTTAATAGATAGTATTGATAATATAAAAGGTCTCTCATTAACTCATTATTTTAACACGATTCTTTTATCGAAGGATTGTAATTCAAATAATATTGAATTAATAAAAAATCTAATAAATAAGACATACTCACGAATTGATTTATCAGATGCTGACAAATTACTATTGGCAACATTGACTTTAAAAAATAAAATAGACATAGACCTTAAATACCCAATAGAAATTATGAATTTGGCTTTAGAAATTCCTGGGTTAAAATATTCCATTGAATTTTGGGATTCTATTCATCGTAAACTCGAACAATTAACAAATAAATACCTTTTTCTTAAGGAATTAGAACGGATTATTAAGGAAAACGAATACTCCATAGAATTTTTAAATAAGCTTTCTGAATATTCATTTACAAGATTTAGCGAATGGAAGGCAAATGAAGCAAGCTCGGATTTTATAGATACGGAGGAAATCCTAGTTCTATATTATCATTGCTTATGTTTTTTAACCTTATTTGAAGCGACTAAACAAAATAATGTTAGACCTGCTTGGGATTTATTACTTAGTAAATCAATAATTATTAAAGTTTCTAAGACTGATTATGAATTTTATTGGATTAATAGGCTGCAAGAATTTGAATTTCAGGATTTCTCTAATGAAAGTTACAACTTTATATTAAGTGATAAATTTGGTTCAAGCTTAACAACCAAAAAATGCCAAAATAACTTTGTAGAACAATATCGAAATGTGCTTATAGTTTTTTTATTTGCTAAGGATCATGTAAATAAATTTAAAGATTATAATAAGAATATTTCTCAATACGTTGAAAATACTTCATTATTTTATAAGTGGGTTAAGAATCCAAATGTCAATTTATATCCGCAAAATGATAATATATGTTTAAAGAATATAGCATTAAATGGGTTAATAGTATTATATACTCAAGATAATATATTTGTTAAAAGTATTAATAAGGAATTACAGCATTCAAAATACAGTTATATCTCAATTCAAAATAGCTTCACTAATAATGAAATTGAATACGAAAATGCAGGAACACGATTAGATACAGAATTGTTTTCTGAGAACTTTTTCGATGTTATAATAAAATTGTCAAAGATCATTAAAAATCATCAAGAATTCAGCTCTTTATTCAATGCAAACTTGCCTTATTTTTATAATCCTTGCCTTTCTATTGATTCAAAACCATTAGTGCCTTTTTATTCTGATTTCCCTAAACTTATTACTAATGAAGGGTTATCTCAAGATTTTTCAGTTGATAGCTATTGGTCTAATTTAAAAGGTATTTTAGCCAATGTTGAGAATATTAAAAAGATAAATATTGTTGATGATAATAATGCTTTCAATTTTGGGTTAAGTAAATTAGAGGATAGGCTTATACCTTGTTCCTCAATTTTAATAACCTGTAATGAAGATAAAATTAAGTTTATTGATGAGTTTACTAAGATTATAGAAGGCAAAAACATTAAAACCATTTTTCAATTTCAATATTACTGGACACATACTATTTATAATTCTATTCGTTCATTGAAAAACAAACCAGTAAAGAGTTTATTGATAAACTATCTAAGTATACATTTCTCTTTTTTCATTAAAGATAATGCTCATATTGATATTTTCTTTTCTGCAAATGACAGATTGATTCCATCCGATAAAAATTTATTTGATTTTTTCAATACAATTAAAAATTCTATTGATATTTTTCAATCAGAGGTTGAAATTTCAGAATTCAATTTCATTTCAAATGTTTTCGATGAATACATTCCTTCTTTATGTTTACATAATGAGAACTCAACAGATATATGCTTTGAACATAAATGGTTTTCTAAAATAACAATAGATATAACAAAGAAGCGTGATTGGAAAAATGAATCGGATAAGTATATTCTTAAAATAAATAATACAGAATTAGATGATTCTATAGCTATTTATCTCTATGATTCTTACTCATCGTCTTTTGAGATATTTACTCTTGAGGATTTAGAACTAAAATCTAAAAATGACTACGTGTTTACATATAAATATGATAATAAATTGCTTATTTATATACCGGAAAATGAGATTTCATATACTTATCAACGCATTTTAGAACGACATGATATTTTTAATAATGCTAAAAACGAAAATGATAATATTTTATTGAAATTATTTCCTAAAAATGGATATTATGAGCGAGCAGAAAAATGTTATAGTATTTTTCCTAGGATTATTAACATTGAAAAAAATCTTTCTATACATTATTCTACAACAACCAATTTTAAAGAAAGGATTGTAACATGGTTAAGTAACTTTAATGAGGCAAGTATTCAAGGGAGTCAATTAGAGAGCTATATGAATCAACAAGGTTTGAATTTTGAATCGCTTTATAATTGTATATTAAATATATTAGATTGTCACTACCCAACAACATTAGAGGATATTGATTTTATAAAATCAAAAATTGATCAATATGTTAATGATCCTGATTTTATACTATTTTCAATTAAAAATTCAGGCGAAGATAAAAATGGTTTAGATAGGTTAATGAAAAAGATAGGCTTTAAGGACAGATATATTGATTTTAAAAAATATAAAAAAATATTATTTGAAACTGAAGGTCATGAAAATAAGACCTTAGTCATTATTACTGATATTTCTATTTCAGGTACGCAACTTAAAAAAGCTTTTAATTACTATAATTTTCCATTTAAAGATGATGGAGATTTTGCAATAAATAGCAACAATATAAATGAGAAATGGGGTAATAAAGTGCCTGAATCAGAAAGGTATTTTGTATTCCATAAATATAAAGAGTCAGATACTTTTAGGACTAACTTAAAGGCGTTTAAAAAGATTATTATTTTGTCACCAATTATTACTGAAACATTTAAAAATAATCTTTTAAAATTATTTAAAACTGAATTTAAGCTTGAGGCTGATATTAAATTTGAATCTAAAAATGATGCAATCGAAGATGCAATATATTTGTTGGGTAAAAAGGACATTCATAAACCGCATTATGATTTATTCATTAAGTTAGTTCTAGATGTTGAATTAATAGATAAGCTATTTAATTTAAAAGATAAATCAGATTACAAACAAAGTTGTAAAGTTAAAACATTGCCTGAAAGGAATTTATTGCTTCGTGTTGGTTCATTACCCTCAAAACATATAATGTTGTTTTCATTGTACCCTAAAAAAGGTTTTCCTTTATTAGATTATGAAGGGAACTGGGGCGTTTAATATGTTTACCCCCATTAAACCGAGGCTAAAAAAAACCAAAAATGATTGGGTTGGGCGGTTGGCTGTGCCGCCGTCCATCTATTGCCTGCACAAATACTCAAACAATAAAAAAACCCTGCTTTCGCAGGGTTCATTATGCTCATATTATTCAACCATGTTATGGTTGTTTTTTATCTTATACCTTTCCCCGCATTGCATGCGGGGCTATTCACATTTAATCCCTTCGGGATTGGATATCTGAAACATACCATTTTTGTGTATTTGAATTTAGTCCGTGCGGGGCTATTCATCTTCAATTATTTCGGGATTATATGGCTGAAACCCGCTACTTCGCCATTTTCACTTCCAGCTCCGTAACCTTTCCCCTCGCAATAGTCACCTTAAAGCTTTGGGGGGCATAGCCTGTAAGCGAAACGCTGGCATTATAACCCTCTGGGTGTATTTTAATGATTTCGGCTATTCCATCAATATTGGAGGTGGCTGTTTTGCCGTTTATCGCCAACACCGCCCCTTCTAAATCAGCTCCCGTTGTGGCATCAGTAACATGTACTTGTATCCCGCTGTGGTGCGTGGGCAGCTTTTCTACGCTACGGTTCAACAGGTACTCCTTTATCATATCGGCATGGGTTGCTGAGTATGAGCTCAACAATAGGTTATCTATAATGTCTAAACTTTTATCGATGGAGTGTATTAATTCTTCAAGCCCCTGTGTTCCGCCTGTTTTATGCGCTTGTGCTGCTCCAGTAGTGCCAACGGTATGCTGGTATGCTGTAATTGCGGCGTTTACCTCTGTAACATCAGCAGGGGTGAGCTGTACGCTTGCCATGGAGGCGATGTTTGCGTTAAGCGCATCGCGCACGTTTTTAATCTTTGCAAAAGCGGCATCCTCTGCTACGTTCATAAAAGCCGATTTAGGGACATCAAAAACTTGCGCCAACCTGCCATTGCCCGTGTCAAGAGCCCAAACGTAAGCTCTTTGTGCTTTGTTCACGATAATGTTTACCATAGCCATAAACGCATCGTTCTTTGTATGCGTAACCCCCTTTATATCGGCATGATGCTGTTGTATGTAGCTCGAAAGTTCGGTATTGAGCGTTATAAAGTTGGTTATTTCGTTCGCTAAACGGGTAAAAGTTGCCCATATAACACTGTAAAGCGGATTGCCAAAGAAAATAAGCATCTTCTTATACATTCCGTTTTTCTCAATTTGGTGATGATTCATAAGTTCTGTTTTTGAATTAAAAAATTACGGTTTAGTAAAATGCCATCAAATATAAAAATTTCAGGTTAAATCACATAAAAAATTATAATTCCATTTTTACTTGCTATATCCGTGTATTCACTTTTTATATTCAGGTGTTTACTTGCAACATTCACACGCTTACTTGAACATTCAGGAACTTACTTTCTAGTTCAGGAGTTTACTTTTGATATCCATGTGTGTACTTTCGATATCCATGTGCTTACTTTTTAGTTCAGGAGCTTACTTTTGATATCCATGTGTGTACTTTCGATATCCATGTGCTTACTTTCTAGTTCAGGAGCTTACTTTTGATATCCATGTGCTTACTTTTTAGTTCAGGGGCTTACTTTCGATATTCATGTGTCTACTTTCGACATCCATGTGTTTACTTGCAAGTTCAGGAGTTTACTTTTGATATCTATGTGTGTACTTTCGATATCCATGTGCTTACTTGCAACATGAGCGAACTCGCAAGCTCGGTTGCTTCGCAAAAAACGCTTGCAATGACGCTTTTGGCGGAGGTTTTGGACAAACTCTATATAGTGGCTTAAATTAATCTACGCAACAGGTTCTTTCTGCTCCACCGCTTGTACCACTTGAATAGTCCTATGTTGGATTTTTATAATGGTTAACTCATAACCCTCAAGGGTAATCTTATCATTTAGTTTAGGAATACGATTGAAGTTGAAAAGCATTAAACCCGAAAGAGTATTGTAGTTTTCACTAATAGAAAAAGGGTGTGGAAGATGATCGTTGATATCGATAAGCGGCGTAGTTGATTGAATAATAAAGGTTCGCTCATCCTTTTTCTCAACAATAGGCCTTTCGTCATCATCCTCGTCCTGAATTTCACCAACAAGTTCCTCAAGAATATCTTCAAGGGTAATAAGACCCTCGGTTCCTCCAAACTCATCAATCACAATGGCTATATGCAGGTGGCGTTTTTGAAACTCTGCAAGGATATCGCTTATCCGCTTGGTTTCTATTACATAGAAGGTATGGTGGAGTAAATCCTTAAGATTAAAATCTGGGTTCTGGTAATGTCCTTTAAGAACATCTTTAGCGTAAGCAATACCAATTATATTATCAATAGAGTCCTGATATATTGGGATTCGGGAATACCCATACTCAAGAATTTTATCAATAATCTCGTTCTTTGGGGTATCGATATCAATTCCAAAAATCTGCTGCCTTGGAACCATAATTTGCTTAACAGTATGGTCTGTAAAATCAAAGGCATTCTTAATAATTTCATAGTTTTCCTCCTCAAGCGCACCACCCTCCTTGCTTTGTTTTACAAGAAGTTGAAGTTCATCGGTGCTATGAATATCATGCTCCCCAATAGGATGAATGCCAATTAGCTTAAGAAACATATTTGAGATGGCATTCATCAACCAAATAAATGGCTGGAATATTTTATAGAAAAGGGTTAAAGGGTATGCAACAAATAGTGTTGTAGATTCCGGTTTACGAATTGCAATTGATTTAGGAGCTAACTCACCAAAAATAATATGAAGCATGGTGATTAAAATAAATGCCGTTGGCAGCGCTAAGGCGTGGAGCGTTTCAGGTGTAAGGGTAAGTCCAAATAAGGAAATTATTTTCGTTAAAATGGATGCAACAATTGGTTCGCCAATCCAACCTAAGCCAAGACTAGCAAGTGTTATTCCTAGCTGTGTTGCTGATAAGTAGGTATCCAGATGCTTGATAATGTGTTGAGATGTTTTAGCAACCTTATCACCTTGTTCTGCTTTTATCTGAATCTGGGAATATCTCACTTTTACGATAGCAAATTCTGCGGCAACAAAAAATGCGTTAAGTAATACTAATGAAAGGGTAATAATAATATCTAGTAACATTTTTTAAAGAGTATGATAATATGCAAATTTACATATTTTTGGGCGAATCGCTTTACAATAATGAATCTATATCCACTTTATAATCGTACTGAAGATCTTCGTGAAGTGTTGATAATGCCTTTTTTATTCTTTCGAGTTGTCGCTGATATAGATTATTAAGGATATTGTTTGTTTGAATTGGTAATCCGGAGTTTTTAAGTTTAGCGCAGAAATAGATGAGTACTTCGACCTCCGTTTGCTTGGATGCAGAGTATTTTATGTATTTATTTGCTATTCGGAGTGTTTTTCTAAGGCTTTTTTTGACATAGTAAACATTGTTTTTGTTCATTCCCTCCAGTTGCAGATCTATTTCTTTCTTGATGCCCTCTATATAACCTTGCTCATCGCCAGCCTCGAAAAGTAGATAGGTGAGCAACTCCTTATTATCCTTCTTGTATTTAGCCAATCGCAGGCAAAGAGCCAGAATCTCATCAGGTTTTTGCGATGATAGTTCATTTTTAAGCTCATTCAAAGAGGCTGTTTTCACAATGATTCAGAGTGGTAATTAATAAATATCTTCTTCATCATTCCTTCCAATCAATTTACTTACATATAAAACTCTTAAGAAAACCAAAAGCATTCCTGGAAAAAATATAGTTTGGAGAAAACGAAAAATAAAGAAATTAAGAGGTCCAAGGTATATTAGTAAAGAAAATCCTATAATTAAAAAGATATCAAACGACATCAGTAACCGATTTCCTGCTCTTGTTACAAAAGCACTTGGTAGTGGTTCATTAAGTATTTCATGCGATATATTTCTGATGAAAAAGTAAAGGCAAAGAGTAAATATAATTGGTGAAATTACCCCAAAGATTAATAGGATAAATGGTGACTGAAACACTTTAAAACTGTACAGTAAACCGGCTGTTATTGTTACAAAAAGATTAAATGAAAACGCTGCATATGTTCCTACAAGATCACCCATCCAACGGTAAAGCAAACTACTTTCAAAACGATTATCCTCCGACATTTTATTGGAATTAGTATAACCACAAAAATATCCCTTATTTTTGATAGACCAAATACCCTTTTTTCTGAACATTGTTTTTAGGGTTATAAAGATTTATAACTTTGCTAATTGAGAAAATAACCAAAACATAACCTCTTTTGAAAAAACTTGCCGTAATAATTTCAGTATTTTTATTGATTATCTGCATCTTACCAAGATGTGCCAAAATTGTTACTCCAACAGGCGGGGCAAAGGATACACTTGCTCCCGTCTTAGTTCGAAGCAATCCTGCAATGAATGCACTCAACTTTAAGGGAGATAAGGTAACTCTAACTTTCAATGAAATAGTTCAACTTAAAGATATTCAGAAGAAATTGGCTATTTCCCCTCCTATGATCAAAAAACCAGAATTGTTACAAAGAGGGAAAAGTATAGAAATTCGTTTTAAGGACACTCTTAAAGATAACACCACTTATACGATATACCTTGCCGATGCAATTGTTGATAATAACGAGGGCAACCCGATAAATAATTTTGAATTTGCTTTTTCCACAGGAAACTCTATCGATTCTTTAACATTATCTGGAGTGATTAAAAACGCATTCACCCTTTTACCCGAGGAGAATGTTTTTGTCATGCTTTACAAGGATCATAATGATTCAACCCCTATCAAACAACTCCCAAAATATCTTACCAGATCAAATAAACATGGTTTATTCATTTTTAAAAACCTACAATCTTGCGATTATAAAATTTTTGCCCTAAAAGACAATAACTCTAACTATAAGTTCGATCAAATTAATGAGGACATAGCTTTTCAGAATGAACTCATCAAAAAGGAGATGCTTAAAGAACCTTTACTGTTAGATACTAGTAGGCATGCAAGTAGAGATATTAATCTATTGATGTTTAAGGAGAGTAATAGAATTCAAGCACGACTGGGATTTTCTCGCAGCAAAAGACGCAAGTTGGCATTGACTTTCACTAAGAAACCTGAGGGGCAAGTTCTGTTAACACCATTAAATTTTAAGGTTGACAATAAGTGGTATTTAACTGAAACCAATCGCAGTAAAGATTCGCTGATCTATTGGATTAACAATGATAAAATTAATGCTTTAGATACTCTTGTATTTCAGGTTTCCTACCTTAAAACGGATTCTTTACAACAACTAAAACCCAAACTTGATACTCTAAGATTTATATACACCGAAAAAGAAGTCGTTCAAAAACGTAAAAGAAACAAAGATAAACCTGAAAAGAAAGTTTACCTAAAAGTGACTAGTAACATTAAAAGTTCTCAAATAGCAAAACCAAATAAACCTTTTGAATTAACTTTTCCAATTCCTCTTGAAAAGATTGATGAATCTCTAATCTCCATCACAAACCTTAAAGACTCATCAAAAATTGGAAATATAAAACTGGAAAAGGATACGATAAATCCTCGTCTTTACAGATTTAGTCATGCCTGGGAATCAGATGGAACATATAAACTCGAAGCACTTCCAGGAGCCTTTTTTTCGCTAGATAGTATTGCAAATGACACAGTTAAAATTCAGTTTAAGGGAGCCAATCCTGATAATTTTGGTATACTGAACTTTAATCTATTGAATTTTAAAAACGCAGCAATTATTGAACTACTCAACGAAAATAAATCGCAGGTGATTGAGCGTTTAATGGTTAAACCTGATGAAAAGGTAGCGTTGAGTTTTATTGATGCCGGAAAATACACTTTGCGTTTTATTGAAGATTCAAATTTGAATGGGGAATGGGATACTGGTTGGTATTTAAAAAAGATTCAACCTGAAAGGATTTACTACTATGATGAAGGAAAATCGAAGGGAGTGATTACCGTCCGAGCAAACTGGGAAAGCGAAATTACATTTGATTTTAATAAGTAATTTAAAACAACCATTATGTCAGTTCTAATGAATTTTGCCATGTTCCCAACCGATAAGGGAGATAGTGTAAGTCATTACGTTACCAAAATTATTAGGCATCTTCGTCGTACAGGACATCCCTCCCAGCTCACTGCAATGGGAACATTAGTTGAAACAGAAACTCTACCCGAGGCGATGGCTTTAATTAATGAGGCTTACAAGGTATTAGAAGATGATTGTGAAAGGGTTTACGTTTCAATAAACCTAGATATTAGAAAAGGGAAAAGTGGGAGAATCGAGAGTAAGATTCGATCAATTGAGGACAAAATTGAAGGGAAAGATTAATTATTTATTGAGATTTTATATTAAAAGCATGATGAAAAGAGCCATAATTTTAACACTGTTATTCATACCCTCAATATGCTGGGCGCAAACATATATTGGCATTAAATCAGGGTATTCTCTCTTTTCAAGTATCTCATTTAAACCCGACTTAAAAGCAACTGCTTTCCCGGGAAAAAAACCCGACTTTGGACTAATCCTAAAATACTACGATAATAAATGGGCAGGATTTCAGGGTGAAATCAACTTTACACAGCGTGGGTATATTGTGCCTTTTAAAGATACCGCTAAACTTCAACATGTAAGCAATTACGTTGAAATACCTATTTTTTTCCAAGTCCACAGCGATATAGCAGGATTATATTTTCATATCAATCTGGGCTGTTATGCTGCTTATTTGCTTTCTGCAAAACAAGGTGTTGATACAACTGGAAAAATGGTATTACAAAACTATGATTTAAATATACTTCGCGACAATCGTTTTGATTATGGTCTAATTGGTGGTGCAGGGATAAGCTACGAATTCGGTTGGGGGGTTATTCAAGTAGATGCAAGAATGTCATACGGTTATACGGACCTTTATGACTATAGATATACAGGAATGCCCGAAAAATCAAATGCACTAGTTCAGAATATTAGCATAAGCTATATGTATAATTTTAGTAAATTGGGTAAAAAGAAAAAACATCCTGAATTTCAGTAAAAAACAATCTATGCAAAAAATAATTATTACTATTATCTTTCAAATCCTTGCTATATCTGGGTTCTCTCAGGTTGGATATACTCAGGAAGGAATTGCATCTATCTATGCTGAAAAATTTGAGGGTAGAACCACCGCATCTGGAGAGAGCTATAGCTTTCGAAAAGCAACCTGCGCCCACCTAACAATTCCCTTTGGCTCCTTGGTCAAGGTTACGAACTTAACCAATAATATCAGCGTAATTGTTAGAGTGAATGATAAAGGACCTTTTATCCCCGATAGGATTATAGATCTTAGCCGTTCTGCGGCAGAAAAACTTGGATTTGTTGTTCAAGGAAAGGTGAAAGTTAAAATAGAAGTAATTGAAGGACCATCTCAATCACAACCAATTACTCAAACCCAGATTGCTATCGACCAAAATACTAATCAAACTAAAAATCAAAATACTGAGGTAAAACAAGAAATTCAAGAGGTAAATGATTTTTATGAACTGAAAGTGAATTCATTCCAACCAAAAGGATTTACCATACAAATTGGAAGCTATAAGGAAATGGTGAATATGCTTAGAATAGCAAATGATATTAAGAACACTCTTAAAAAAGAGGTGTACGTTCAGGTTATTACAACAAACAATGAGAAAATCTACCGATTATTTATAGGGAATTTTTCCTCCAGGAAAGATGCAGATATATTTAAGGGAAAGGCTATTAAACTCTATCCCGATTGTTTCATCGTTGAAATGAAATAATATTTCAAATATTGTGTCAATTAGATTTCCACTTTCCTTAACTTTTTACTCAAACAATTGCTAGATTTATTTTAAAAAAATTATCTTGCCAAACAAACATAATTTTAACTATGAGAAAACTTCTATTACTTTCATCCCTTTTCCTTTTCTGGATTTCTGCTACCGCACAGGACGAGAGTCGTGTTCTAGGCACATGGCTTACTCAATATGGCGACTCAAAGGTTACCATTAAAAAGGATGCTGATGGTAAATTCTATGGGGAAATATCTTGGCTTAAGGAACCTAATAAAAACGGAAGCCCTAAAGTTGATGATAAAAACCCTGATGTAAAATTACAATCGAGACCTATTATGGGTTTAAAACTTTTAGATGGGTTTGTCTTTTCAAAGGATGATAATGAATGGATTAATGGAAAAATCTATGACCCTAAAGAGGGAAAAACCTATAAATGTTTAATGTGGTTCGATGAAGAAATCAATAAACTTCATGTTAAGGGTTACATTGGCTTCTCCTTAATAGGGAAACAAGTTATTTGGACTAAAGAAATTTAAATGATATGAGGATATCCCGGATACTTACTGACTTTGTCCGGCTTTTTTATCCTAACCTTTGCATGGTTTGCCATAACGACCTTGCAGAAGGAGAATCGGTGATTTGTACTACATGCCTTTACCATATTCCTAGAACAAAATACTGGCTTAATGCAGAAAATCCGGTTGCAAAAATATTTTGGGGGCGAGTGTTTGTTGAAAACGCTTGCTCCTTTTTCTTTTTCACTAAGGGTAGCCGATATCGAAAACTCCTTCACCATTTAAAGTATAATGGAAAAAAAGAAGTTGGTTTTGTTTTGGGTAAAGAATTTGGCAATGTGCTCAAAAAAGCACCCCTTTATAAGGAAATAGATTTTATTGTGCCGGTACCGCTTCATCACAAAAGATTAAAACAGCGAGGATATAATCAGGCCGAAGAAATTGCAAAAGGGCTTGGAGATAGCATAAAAATTCCTATTTCAACGGATAATCTTATTCGATTATCATATACTGAAACTCAAACTCGAAAAAATCGAACAGAAAGAGTGGAAAATGTTTCAAAAGCATTTCGTCTTGCTAAACCGGAGGAATTCAAGGGAAAACATATTCTAATTGTTGACGATGTTATAACTACAGGAGCAACCCTCGAAGAGTGCGCTGCGGTTGTACTTGAAGCCGAAGGTGTAAAAGTCAGTATAGTTACCTTGGCATACGCATCTTTTTAATTGCCATTACCCCAGCGATGAATATCAGATTCAAAACCCAATATATCCAAAACCCTATTAACTACAGTCATCTCAAGTTCCTTCTTATCATTAGGCTTGCTATAAAATGATGGACTTGCAGGGTAAATAATACCGCCTGCAAGGGTAATAGTTTTCATATTTTCAATATGAATAAGATTTAATGGAGCCTCACGGGTAACAAGAATCAGTTTTTTTCTCTCTTTAAGCATTACATCAGCAGCCCTCGAAATCAAATCATCACTAGTCCCAGATGCAATTCTACCTAAAGTCCCCATTGTACAGGGAATAATTATCATACTATCATATCCTGCAGAACCTGATGCTATTGGGGCAAATAAATTATTGCTTGAGTATTGATGTATAATTTTAGAGTCGATTGTTAAATCACCAATTTCATATTCCCATACTTTTTTTCCACTCTCAGAAAAAACTAATGCAACTTCTGCCAGCTTGTTCTCAAAAGATATCAATTTTTCGAGTAAATGTTGGGCATATATTGATCCACTAGCACCTGTAACAGCAACAATTATTTTGCTTGGCATAATAAATTCAGTTTTTACAAATATAATCTAATGCGAGTCAAGAAACATTTAAATCAAGAAAACACAATTTTTATTCGGTTTAAACTAATTCAACTCATATATTAGCAACAAAATAACTAAAGATAAGTTTATGACCAAGTTTATCGAAAAGCCACAGATCATAAAAGCTGCGGGCAATAAAGTAAAGTTAATTGAGGAATATTTTGGAAGAGTAACATCGAATACCAATGAAGTAAGCGTTGCTAGAATGGTTAGCCCCGATGGCTGGGTTGAACCAGGACAATGCCCCGAATTCAACGAGTATACCGTAGTTCTTAAAGGCACCTTATGCGTTAAAACAAAAGAAAAAATCTTTGAAGTTAAGGCCGGACAAGCCATTCTCATTGAAAAAAACGAGTGGGTTCAATACAGTTCTCCTTATGAAGGTGGCGCAGAGTATATTGCTGTTTGTCTTCCTGCATTTTCTCCAGATACAGTAAACAGAGATTCTTAGTAATAAATTTAGCAAATAGTTTTTGTTTCAAATATTGACTATACGGGAATCATTTTTAGTAACTTTAAGCAGAAATTCGTAATCGCTTAAACAATGAAAACCCTATATATTTCAATACTTTTGGCGTTTGTCTGCCTCTTTACAAACGCACAAAATGCCTCACGACCCACCATTTCAGAGATGAAATGGGGTCTTGATTATAATCTCCATATAAAACTCTCTAACGACACTAATTATGTTATGGATGTTAGGGGTTTATATCACACAGGTAAAAACCTATTTATCGATACAACAGATCAATCAACAACCTACTACCCAGTATCCCTTGACAATGAGTTTATTCAGTATCTAAAAGATCAAAAATTAAAGGAGAAGGACGAAATAAAAGCCGATTCCACATTAGGTGTTCAACTAAAAACTCTTTGGGGTGCTTTGCATTGGAGCATTAAAGGAGGTTATGTGCATTTCATTAACTGTTTAGTTTATACACTTGAATCTAATCAGCTTTACTTAACGGATCCAATCATGAAACGCCCCATTTCTGATTGGAAACCTAAACCAATGACAGAATCTTTTAGAAGAACTCACAAATGGGAATATTATATTCCATACAATCAAAAATCTGCAAAAAAAGAATATCGTCTACGTAAACAGGATGCTGATTTAAAAGATTTGATAGGTGTTCCAGCAAATTTCTTAGATCTTTTTTTAAACACCTCCCAAAAGCAGTATGAGCAATATCGTAAAAATCAGAATAAACAATTAGTATCGCAAATAGATTTAATTCGTTTACTGCTTGGGGCAAAATACCTAGGGAAAGATCAAATTCAATACATTCAAAGCAAAGTGCTAACTGCTGTATTAAGATATAATATCAACACATTGCCTTCGGTAATCATATTCGACGATTACAATGCAGCTGTCTCAATGACACTTGACAACACTGGATATAAAATAGGATATGTTGTTTTCCGCGATCAAAACTCTATCAGTGGAGAGGAAACAGAAATACGTTTCAAAAAGATTGAACTACTTATAAAAGCTGTAAACGATGCAAATGATAGGGTTTTTAAGAAAAAATTGCAGAACTATTATCAGAAAAAAACATAAAAACAATTTCTTGTTTTAATTTTTAAAGATTTCGAAAAAACTTTACAACAATAATGCATTACGACAAAACAGCAACTCAAAATATTTACATCCTTTAAATCTTTGATATTATTGCTGTTATCTGGATTACTCCATATTTCCCTCCAACCATCAAAATCTTTGCCAAAAACTGTTACAGCTTGTCGAATTGACCTTAAAAATGTTATTTTTGCAAGTTGCTGAAAAGCATTTTTGAATATCTAAGATAAAGCATCAATTTAAACTATTTGAAATGGAACTTAAAGAAAGAGTGAAAATTAAGGAGCTACTATTAAATGGGCAGATTGGCTCATCGGTTGTTGCAAAAGGTTGGGTTCGTACCCGTAGAGGTAATAAAAGCGTTGCTTTCATCGCTTTAAATGATGGCTCAACCATTAATAATATTCAAGTAGTTGTTGATGTACAAAATTTCGATGAAAATTTACTAAAGGATATCAATACAGGTGCATGTATAGGCGTAAAGGGAATACTTGTTGAATCACCTGGTTCTGGGCAAAGAGTTGAAATTCAGGCGGAAGGGGTTGAGTTATACGGAGCTGCGGATGCAACTACTTATCCTTTGCAGAAAAAGGGGCATAGTATGGAGTTCCTAAGAGAAATTGCCCATCTCCGCCCTCGGACAAATACTTTTGGTGCAGTTTTGCGCATTCGACATGCTATGGCATACGCCATTCATAAGTATTTTAATGATAAAGGATTTTGCTATATCCACACACCTATTATTACCGCTTCCGATGCCGAAGGGGCAGGTGCTATGTTTAAGGTTACCACCCTTGATGTAAATGCTTTACCAAGGACAGAGGACGGTAAAATCAATTGGAGTGAAGATTTCTTTGGTAAAGAAACAAATCTCACAGTATCAGGGCAACTCGAAGGAGAACTAGCAGCTTTAGCCCTTTCGGAGATATACACCTTTGGACCTACATTCCGTGCAGAAAATTCAAATACACCCCGCCACTTAGCTGAGTTTTGGATGATAGAGCCTGAAATGGCCTTTTATGATATCATCGATAATATGAACCTTGCGGAGGATTTTATCAAATATCTAATCAGATACGCCCTTGCAAATTGTATTGATGATCTAGAATTTTTGAATAAGATGTATGATAACGAACTTATCGAAAGATTGAAGTTCGTTATAGATAATCCATTCGAACGCCTAACCTATACTCAAGCAATTGAGATTCTTTTGAAAGTTGACCAAAAATGGGAGTTTCCAGTATTTTGGGGAGTTGATTTACAGGCAGAGCATGAACGTTTTCTTGTTGAGAAACATTTCAAGAAACCTGTAATTCTTACTGATTATCCTAAGGAGATTAAGGCTTTCTACATGAAACAGAACGATGATGGTAAAACGGTTCGTGCTATGGATGTGCTTTTCCCAAAAATTGGAGAAATAATTGGAGGATCGCAAAGAGAAGAAATTTACGAAAAACTCATAAATAAAATCGCAGAAATGCACATCCCCGAAAAAGATATGTGGTGGTATCTAGAAACACGCAAATACGGTACTGCTCCACATAGTGGATTTGGCCTAGGTTTCGAAAGACTCATACTTTTTGTTACAGGAATGAGCAACATCCGTGATGTTATTCCATTCCCACGTACACCTAAAAACTGTGAGTTTTAGTTAATCCTTAAATTATGCTCAAGCAACGACTTCAACAAAAGCTTTTACAAAAGTTATCTCCCCAACAGATACAAGTTATCAAGTTGCTGGAGATTCCTACTATGCTGCTTGAACAAAGAATAAAAAAGGAACTTGAGGAAAATCCTACCCTCGAAGAAGGCGATGAATTGGATGATGACTATGAACAGGAGGAGATAAATACTGAAGAGGAAGATAATAAAAATGATGATGAATTCACCCTTGAGGACTACCTGAATGATGAAGATGTTCCTTCATATCGGTTGAATGCTAATAATACATCAAAAGACGATAAGCACGAAGAAGTTCCCTTTTCTATTGGGGTATCCTTTCATGAGCACCTTGAGAGTCAACTCGGTTTGAGAGTATTAACCGAAAAGCAGTATGACCTGGCGAAGTACATTATAGGAAATATCGATGAGGATGGGTATTTACGCCGAAAACTTTCAGCAATTGCTGATGATATAGCTTTCTCAATGGGAATTAGTACCAACGAGGACGAATTGGAACAACTACTCTATATCATTCACGATTTTGATCCTCCCGGAGTTGGGGCACGCGACTTGCAGGAGTGCTTACTATTACAAATAGACGCAAAGGATCAAGGCATTCCAGAGATTGCCTTAGCAAGAAAGATTCTTAAATACTATTTTGATGAATTTACCCGGAAACATTACGATAAAATCGCATCAAAACTAGATCTTGAAGATGATGATTTAAAATATGCTATTGATGAGATTTTAAAACTTAACCCTAAACCCGGAGGTTCATTTCAAGATCCTCTCAATCAATCAATACAACATATCATTCCCGACTTCATTCTTGATCAGGTGGATGGGGATTTTCAGTTAAACCTGAATGCCAGAAATGTCCCAGATCTAAGAATTAGCAAAGAATATTCTGAGATGATTGAGACATTTGCCCACAACCGAAGCAATGCCTCAAAGCAGGATAAAGAGGCTATGGTTTTTGTTAAGCAAAAAATCGACTCTGCACGGTGGTTTATCGATGCAATTCGGCAACGACAAAACACCCTTATGGAAACGATGAGGGCGATTATTGAATATCAGCGTGAGTTTTTTGAAGAAGGTGATGAAACAAAGTTACGCCCCATGATATTAAAAGACATTGCTGAAAAAACAGGTCTTGATATATCAACTATTTCTCGCGTTGCGAATAGCAAATATATTCAAACACATTTTGGCATATATTCACTAAAATATTTTTTCAGCGAGGGAATGCAAAATGACTTAGGTGAAGAGGTATCAACAAAAGAAATTAAAAAAATTCTACAAGAATGTATTGATAATGAAGAAAAACGCAAACCCCTCACAGATGAGAAATTAATGAAAATATTACAACAAAAAGGATATCCAATTGCGCGAAGAACCGTTGCTAAATACCGTGAGCAGCTGGGTGTTGCGGTTGCCAGATTAAGAAAGGAACTTTAATATGAACAACACCCTAGCAAAAACATTAACATATCTTTTTCACCCATTGATTATGCCTCTTTTGGGTGTTTTTTTAATATTCTATTCTGGTTCCTATATATCATATCTTCCAAGTGATGTGAAAAGAATTATTTTACTTGTTATTGGAGCAAATACGTTAGGTTTACCATTACTTATGATGCCCCTTTTCTTTCAATTTGGGGTTATTAAAAGCCTTCAAATGGAGACCCATAAAGAGCGAATTTTACCTTTAGCTTTTACTTTAATACCTTATGTTTTATCAGTATATTTTTTAATAAAACTGCCTATTCCATCCGTAATTGTTGCATTTATGCTTGGAGCATCCTTGGCTGTTGCATCCTGTTTAATTATTTCGTACTGGTGGAAAATAAGCATACACCTTGTTGGTATTGGAGGCATGGTAGGTTTTCTAATTGCCTTTTCAATTCGGCTGTATACAGATGTTTTACCATTCCTGTTATTCTTCGTTTTTATTGCTGGACTTTTATCTTCCGCAAGGCTATACACTAAAGCACATAAGCCTCTTCAAGTATACAGTGGTTTTATTTTAGGATTTATAATTATGATGTTTGTCATTTTATTCTTTTAATTCTTGATGTATAATTTAAGTTTTATCACTTATTTTCAATTTTACATCAACGAAAAAGCAACTTTTATCAGCTATCTACTACTTTTAAGTCCATTTTCGGTCATCATTCAACATTATTATTGTTTAATATAAAGAAAACCAAATGAATAATATCACTGGCAATATTGTTGCTCTATTAAAAAAGTTTTTTGATTTAAGCTGCTTTTAAACAATTGTTCATCCACTTTTATCTGTTAAATAGATGGTTTGTATAGATTAGTGAATGCTATATTGTGTTTTTTATTAAAACCTTTAAAATAAGATTCTCGTAAAAACAAATAGTATTTCGAACTAAAATTACAATATTTTAAATATCAATACAATAACGTTTGTTCCTTAAATTTTAACTGAATTATAAGTCTTGTAAGTTGCTTATTCAAAGCATAATATTTGGGAAGTAGAGGGAAAATGAATATTTTCGAGGCAGAATTGTTAATAAACTTGTTAATAAAATAATTAAATATGAAAATCATTGTACACAGGGTAGCATTTATGCTAATTGGACTATTGATTTCATTAAATTCATTATATAGTGCACCATTATCTGGGATTGTAAATACCACAAAAATTAAATGTCAAGGAGGTGCGGATGGTACTGCTACCATTGTTGCTTCGGGAGGAACTGGTACATATACATATTTATGGTACAACCCAAGCAATGCACTAATTGGAGGAAATGTTCTTTCAATTACTAATTTGTCTCTCGGAAATAATTATAGGTGCAGGGTAAATGATGGTTCAACTGTTATTAATGTATATTTTGACATTACTGAAAATCCAGGATTATTTTTTGATGATCTAGTTGCAACAAGCCCTTTATGTAATGGAGGTGCGGGATCAATTGTAATAACAGCTATTGGTGGTACTTCCCCATATACTTATTCTGTAGATGGAGGGGTTACCTTTCAAGCATCAAATACTTTTAGTGTGACTGTTGGTTCATACGATGCAATTCTTCAAGATAATTTGGGATGTTTGGCTTCCTATGCATCAAATCCTATAGTTATTACCGCTCCAAGTGCCATTAGTTTTACCACAACACATGTTAATCTAGATTGTAACGGAGCATCAAATGGGAGCATAACAATTACTGCATCTGGGGGAACGGGTGCTTTAAGCTATAGCATTGATAATGGTGCTACTTATCAAACTCCTTCAAACATTTTTAACTCTTTACCCGCAGGAACTTATCAGGTTAAAGTTAAAGATGCCAATAATTGTGAAACAACAGCTTCAGCCGTTACACTTACTCAACCTGTTGCCTTATCGGCAACTTTGACTCCAACAAATGTAACAGGGTGTTTTGGGAATAGCAATGGTGCTATTAATATTACCCTTCCTTCAGGAGGATCTGGGGCATTCGAATATACTATTAACGGAGGTACATCTTGGCAGGTGTCTGGTTCTTATCCAAATCTCATAGCAGGAACGTATAATGTTCAAATGCGTGATAAAAACACCCCAACTTGTATAAAAATATTAAATGCGGCTTTAATAATTACTCAACCACTACCGCATACAACTACCATAAATATTACAAATATTCCTTGCCCTGAATCAGGAAATGTGGGGGCCATATCTTTTGTTGGAACATCTGGTGGTCCTTCGGGAAACTATGACTGGACAATAAATAATGGAAGTTCTTGGAATTTAGTAAGCCCAAATTTCATAAATTTAGCTCCGGGAAGTTATAATCTTAAAATTAGGGATGGTGTAAACACAACATGTATTACAAACATGGGGATATTTACAATTACTAGACCTAATCCTTTAATATTTACTTCTCTAACACCTACTGATATTACTTGCAATGGAAATAATAATGGTACAATTACAGCGGTTGCATCAGGTGGAACTGCTCCATATACTTATACATTAAAATTAGGCGTTGCTATAATTGCTACAAATGCAACAGGTTCTTTTACAAATCTTGCACCAGGGACATATACTGTAACCGTTAAAGACAATGTTCCTGCTTGTACATCATTAGTTTCAAGCAACATTGTCTTGAGTCAACCAACTGTATTAACTGTAACTGTTACTCCAAATCCAGCAACAACTTGTGTAAATGTAGCATTACCATTAACAGCAACTCCAGTTGGTGGAAATGGAGGAAATACCTATGCATGGACAGCTCCAACAGGAGGATCATTTAATAATCCAAACTCTCAAACACCCAATTATACTCACAATTTAGCAGGAGCATTTACAGCAAATGTAATTGTTACTGATTCAAAGGGCTGTACGGCAAATGGGAGTACAAACATCACAGTCACCCCAAATGCGACAATTACACTGTCCTCCGCAGCGGGAACGGACGCACAGACCAGGTGTATCAATACTGCGATCACAAACATCACCTACTCCATCGGGGGTAGCGGAACCGGAGCGAGCGTGATCGGATTACCAGCAGGGGTTAGCGGAACTTTCGCTGCGGGCGTTTTCACCATCAGCGGCACACCGACCGCCAGCGGGACGTTCAACTACACGGTGACCGCAACGGGCACCTGCGCTCCGGCAACCGCCCTGGGAACGATTACGGTTACCCCGAACGCGACCATCACCCTGACATCGGCTGCGGGAACGGATGCACAGACGAAGTGCGTCAACACGGCGATTACCAATATTACCTACGCCATCGGCGGGAGCGGGACTGGGGCTTCGGTGGTCGGTCTCCCGGCAGGCGTTAGCGGAGCTTTCGCTGCGGGCGTCTTCACCATCAGCGGCACGCCGACCGCCAGCGGCACGTTCAGCTACACGGTGACCGCAACGGGCACGTGCGCTCCGGCAACCGCCCTAGGAACGATTACAGTTACTCCGAATGCAACAATCTCCCTGACATCGGCAGTAGGAACGGATGCCCAGACCAAGTGTGTCAACACGGCGATTACCAATATTACCTACGCCATCGGCGGGAGCGGGACTGGGGCTTCGGTGGTCGGTCTCCCGGCAGGCGTTAGCGGAGCTTTCGCTGCGGGCGTCTTCACCATCAGCGGCACGC
>JABFRB010000029.1 GCA_013141385.1 Bacteroidales bacterium
CAAATTGCAAATAAGAATTGCATTTTAGCAAGAGGTGATTTCTAAAAAGTAAAAACCAATAACTGATTATCATGCAATTATGAAGAGTAAACCTCAAAAGTGCATTTTAGTCGGATAACAGTGATATAGATTCTAATAATTAACTCAAGTTGCTACTTATAAAATTGTTTTTTGAGTCGTAATCTTATTGCGGTAGGTTGCTCTTCAGCAGAGCCTAATTCCTCTTCAGATTACAAACGAATATTACAAAACAAATTTGAATCAATCACCAACCATTTTTGACCACATTACCCCAAATAAACACCTCAAAAAATCCCAAAATGGGAGCTACTCGCTTATGTCCCTTCGATACAAATACTATTCTTATTGTACCTATTGTTACATCGTAAATACGGACAAAGAAGATTAGCAAGGGAAGAAAAAGAAATGAATAGCGGTTCGAATCAAATAATGATGAGTCCATAGTTTTAAACTTAAAAGTTCTTTCTTGATATCAAATATTCATTCATCTTCATATTTTCAATTTTACTTTCCACCCACAACACACAATCGAAATATTGGAGTGCTTTTTTATCTTGCGGATTAATTGTAATTCTTTGTAATTCTTTTTTCAAGTTTATAAAATCAGTTACCAAATTATCTGAAAGTGTTTTATTTAACAATTTATTTTTAATAAAATTGAAAATAAATGATTCAAGTTTATATAGCCGATTTCTTTTACTAAAAAAACGAATATTCGATTGATAGAGATATTCAATTTCACGAAAATTATTCAATTCATAATGAATAAGTATATTCAAAATTCGAGCGAAACAAAATATATCCACCGGTTCTTTTATTTCTGTTATATTTAAAACTTTATTAATCCAACATAAAGCATTAGAATAATCGGATAAAACAAAATATATGTACGAAATAGTATACATCAGAAATATTTTATACCTTGTAATAGGTATTGAAAAGAAATAATGTATTTTCAATTTTAATTCATTGATAAGATGAATAGCTTTTTCAAATTCATAAGATTCTTTATACAACTCCAGTTCAAGAAAATTTGAACGGATAAATATGATTTCTTTCAAATCAATAGTTAAATCATTTGAAAGACTATAATTTTTAGCTATGTTTTTGAGTTTAGGCAGTAAGGTATAGCATTGTGAAAATTTTTTAAGATGAATATTCGAATATATCAAATTGTTTAATGCTGCAACATAATGTATTGGCGAATTTTTTATTTGACGAGGATCTTTTTCCATTAAACTTACAATTCGCTCGTTAAACCTGCTACTCTCATCAATTTCTCCTTTGTTAAGATAATAGTAAGCCTGAATATAATAAAACATCACTCGAGAAAAATACGAAATTGCCATTTTCTCATTTTTTAATAATGGCCTGCTTATGATTTTTTTATATTTTGTTAAATCAAAACTGCTCCTGATAGGAGTACCTAAATTATTAAGTATCAGAATTTCGTAGAATAACTTTCGGTATTCACTTTTATTCCTTAATATTTTGAGTATTTCAATTTCATTTTTATAGTGTTCAAAAATAAATTTTTCTAGATTGCTAACTTTTGTCACAATAAATGCAATCTTACTATGCCATTCAATTATTTCAATCAACAAAAGGTGGGATTCGTTTTCAATTGCAATTTTTTTTGCTTTATCTAAAAGATTAGTACATTCATTATAAAGTCCTTTGTGATACAGAATTTCAACAAAACTAAGTAATTTCTTAATTTTTGATTCTGCAGAGATATCGGTATGATATAATTGTAAACTTTTTAAAATGAGATTATAAAGATGATTTTTTGTAACATGTAATTGTTTGATAAATGTTTCATTACAAAAATACTCTCTGACTTGTTTCTCGTCATAACTTTTTTGTTTTGCTATTACATCAAACAATCTAATATAGTTACTTGCCTTACGGTTATTGCCAGCAAAAAGTTTGAAATACCTTTTTTCCTGCTTCGATAAAGAATTTATAAGTATAAATAATCTATTTGACATACAGTTGATGTTTACAATATTCAACAAATGTATTTATTTAATCTATTTATTTTCAATTACAATATAGCTGTTTTTAGTTTAACTAATATTGTTTAGAAGTTTACACTTTACGATATTATAATGTTTTATTCTATATTTTTTTACTTTTTATTTGTATTGCTTCCTTTTAATACTAAACTAAAATTGAAATTATTATGAAAAATTTGAAATTTGGATTTATCCTATTGACAATTTCCTTAGGATTTATCAGTTGTAAAAAAGATTTATCAGTTCAGGAAAAGGTTCAAACTGATAAAGTAGTTAGCCCAACTGCTATTCTTGTTCCTGTGCAAAAGGTGGATATGTCGGCTACAATGTCAAAATTCGGTCAACTAGTACATCAATACACAATGTACATAGCTGCAACTAAGATGGGGGTTGCAAGTGATCGCGCCATGAGAATGCAACTTAATGCTAACCGTCCTGACGAAGTTGATCCAAATACACCAGGATTACAACAGTGGAGGCATGGTTACGTTTATGGTTGTTCTTCACCTTATCCTTATGTTTGGGGTAATGCTGATTGGTGGTGTAATAATGTTATTAAAGGGACAACTGTTTATGACACTGACAAAAGAAGTTGTTTTTATTATTATCCAAGCGACAAAGTTAATGGTGATAAAGCCTTAGGTTACTCAACTCATTACTTAAATGATGTGTCTAATCCATGGCATACTTCTGCTTGTGTAGTTACTCAAATTAACCATGGCAACTATGAAACTTGGTTAGAATGCAATTGGAAAGCGGGTCATTATTTTACAAATGATGTAAGTAATGATAATTATTACTACGCTGTAACTGATCCTGCTGCTTCTACCCGTAACTTAGCATGGTATAGCCGTTCAAATGCTGCAGCACTTGATGCAGCATATATTGCATCTGGTAGACCAACAACCGCTGGTACAGGAAATGCAACTCTTTTATCTATGACAAGAACACAACTAATAGAAGGCAATAGATACATGAGAGGTTTAGTAAAGTATACTTTAGATGCTAAAAGTGCTTGGTAGTAGTTAACTTTATACAAAAGTATCTGTAAACATATAGATTTCAAACAATAAAATTAATATTCACTAGTAAAGGCTCAAATCAGTTAATTCTGTTTTGAGCCTTTAAATCATATAACATCACTAACACATTATGCGATTTGTGAATATATTTGCCTTGTGCCATACGCAAAATTATTTTTTGCGAGCAACAAAGAATTTACCCTAAAGAGATTAAATTATAAATTACACCACCGCAAGTGAACGATGTATCAAAAACACGACTATTTGCTTCAAAAGTGATGGGGAATTAACTCATTAAGAAATTCGAATTAGTTAATAACTTGCACACACCTAAAGAACTTATTTGGATACTTTAAGTTCTTTTACACTAGATATATCAGTTCCGGAGGAAACATAACCTATAGCTCCAGCATTTTGATTGACATACCTTACAACTTCATCATCAGATGCTTTTTCAATTGGAGGTGTATTTACTCCTGCAAAAATGGCTTGCTGCCAAAAACTCTTGATTGCGCTTACTGTTTTTTTATGTATTTCTTCAGTAAATGTCTTTCTTATGCCAGTGCCAGCTGCCTGATCAACTGGATCAACCGTTTTACCATCAGTCCATTTTGTATTCTTTTTTAAGAAAAGATTAGAAACCTCATCTTTACTTAAAGTACTAGTTGAATTGGATTGATTTACAATTACCTTATAACCTTGGGCATGAACTGTAATTCCAATAACTACTATCATTAATAAAAGTACATATTTTCGCATGGTCTCTTTTTTTAAAATGAAAATACAAATGAAAACAAGTAATAATTGTAGTCTTTAAAATTGGTATAAGAGGTTTTTTGGTACTTTTCAACCAACATCCTTCTA
Source organism: Bacteroidales bacterium (assembly GCA_013141385.1). Taxonomy (NCBI): domain Bacteria; kingdom Pseudomonadati; phylum Bacteroidota; class Bacteroidia; order Bacteroidales; species Bacteroidales bacterium. The sequence goes on from JABFRB010000029.1 coordinate 3,926, forward strand.
TATTCCAACTTAAAAATGGTTTCGTAGAAAGGACGATAGGCTATACCACCCGAATATGAAGCCATTGGCAAATCAACTAGAGAGCCATCAGTAAAAACTGCTTTTGCATCTTCGATATATTCATATCTCACCCAAGGCTTAAAAGCTCCAGCATCATAGGTTAACTCAGCATAGTATCCTTTGTATACTAGAGAAAAAATTGGAGTGCTTTCCGTGGTTTTTAAATCAGCATTCCAATATTCAGCATTTAACTTAAATTTTTGTATATTAAGATGTAAATCAACTCCTAATGATCTCTGTTTAGCCTCTTCAAGGCTTGATACATTACCAGTAGCTGCATCTAATACTACCAAGTTAGATTCTGTACCTTCAAATATGTTTAGCCCTAAAGTTCCTATTTCTTTAAAATCGAAAGACAGTCTTCCAGATCCACCTAGGTATGATTTAGGTATATTACCTTCATACACTTCATAATGTCCTGAGAACGGAACAATTTCTTCTTGTCCTTGAATCCCAATAATTCCACCCTCGACATGATCTGTAATGTAATAATTACCATATGTGACATTGTAGTTTACCCTTAGATTTTCACCAAAGGAACCTGCAATTTGAATTCCACTAACGCTTTGGGGAAAAAACATATGGTGAGAAACAACCATTGGTAGAACACCACTTGGGTTTAGTGGGGCATAATAATATAAATTTGAAGGGCTTAATGGGGTAAGAAATTTTCCTGCACCAAGTTTAAAGCCCTGATTAAAAGTGTATTGTCCAAATGTTTCTACTACAACATCGTGCAAACTTCGCGTCCACGGACTATAAACAAGAGTTGATTTTATTTCAAGTTTTTCCAAAGGCTTATAAGTAGCCAAAAATCCAGCTTGTGCCAACCCAATTCCTTTATGTTTTTCTGTTGGCGACCCTAATGCGCTTATATTTGAATGGTCTGAATATTCAATAATTGAATTTAAATATCCTGTAAAATGGGTTTGAGGCTTCCATTCATCTTGAGCAAAAGAGTTCACGTAGTGCAACATCAAAAACAATAGAAAAAAACCAATTTTCTTTTTCATAATCAATATGTTTAGGTTAACATTGATACCTAAACAGTGAAAAAAAAACTTGGTTCAACAATTTTTAGTGATATGACTCACTTATAGAAGTGATGTAACTCAATTATCTAAATATAAATAGCGGATTATTAGTTACTTAAAGGTACTAATTACCCATAATCCATTTAATAATCCTTTCGGAATCAGGCTTTTCTTTTGAAAAAGCTACATCAACTAATTTCCCATTTTCATCAATAAGGTATTTTTGGAAATTCCATTTAACTTCGCTATCCATTACGCCATTTTCAGACTTTGAAGTAAGCCATTTGTATAATGGATTGATATCATCCCCTTTTACTGATATTTTTTCCATCATGGGAAAGGTTACACTATATTTCGATGTACAAAACTCTCTAATCTCCTTATTAGTACCAGGCTCCTGACTACCAAAATTATTGGCAGGGAAACCAATTACTATAAAGTTTTTATCCTTATAATCTTGATAAAGTTTCTGTAATGTTTCGTACTGAGGAGTAAATCCGCATTTTGATGCTGTATTCACTACCATTACTTTCTTCCCTTTGAGCTGGGATAAAGAATACTCAGAACCATCTATTGATTTTACAGTGAAATCGAATAAAGATTTTGATTGTGCAACAGCAACTCCTGCTGCAAGTAATCCAAACGATAGAAGTGCTATAATTTTCATTGTATTAGTTGTTTTGGTTATTAGTTAAACCATAAACAACTAATATTGAAATAAGTTAAAGGTATAGGGAGAAATTTTACAATGCTTAACAGATCAAACCCCTTATCTATATTCTCTCAAGCGTTTCTTTTAGTACCCAGCCTTCATTACCATCAGCGATGCAGATTTCGAGCCAATCGCCAACAGAGTCAATTATATGAACCTTGGCTCCAGCATGAAGTACAAAAAAATCTTTCCCCGACTCTCCAGGTGAAGTCTTAACTGCAACTACCGAAGGAAATAGTATGCCGTAGTTATGGTTAACTATATTATTTTTCTGTTGAGTACTAAATGTAAAAGATAGGATTGTAATAAAAACAGTAAATAATCCTACTGAAAAAGCTATTCTTTTAAGGTTGGAACTATATGAGAACCAGAAAAAATATGCAAGAACTAACGATATTATAAAAAATAAAATTCCAGTATATGCCCATCCATTGGTTGACATAGATTGTCTGAATTTCTTAGAGAAGGTTGTTAAAAAAAATTCTGGGAGTGGCTCTATTCTATCAACCGTAAAGGTTTTTGCTAAATCAAGATTGAAATTAATATTCTCATCTCCAGGATTAAGCAGGTTGGCTCTCTCATAATTAAGAATGGCTGCTGGAATATTCTTCAATTTATAGTATGCGTTACCAAGGTTATAGTAAATCACATCTGACTTGTAGCCTTGCTTAAGAATTGATTCGTAGGATTTTACAGCATCATCGTATTTTCCATCGGTATAACTTTTATTTGCAGCAGCCATGAGGTTATTGACATTATCCGCAAATACAAAGCCTGATGAAAGAGTAACAATTATTAGTATGTTTAAAATATATCGTAACATAATTTATAAATTAAAATGAAAATATCATTTTACACTTTTATCTTTTAATAATCTGCTCAAGTTTAGAAATTAGCTGATGTGCGCTATTGTATAGCAAACTCATTTCCGAGTTGTCAGTAGCTGGAGCAAAACGTGCATACTCACATACTGAGATAATCCGCATGAACTCCTCAATATCATTATCAGCAATGTCCCTTGATTTCAATTCAATACGAGCATTATCGCTTGTTAAATTTGATATTGGAATGCTAAGTTTATCGGAAAGGTAACCCCACATCGCTTTGTGAATCTCCTCAAAGAATTGCTCCCTCCTATTTTCTTTAAGATGCAATTCGGCAACCTGTAAACGCTTACGAGCAACCTTATTGGCCTTCTTGTTCTTAATCAGCATAATATCTGATATCTCCTTTTGATGTTTACTCATTAAAAACATAAGAGCACCAAAACCTATCAGCAATAATATAATCGTGAGGAAAAACATAAACGAACCAATGAAATATCCCGAAAAAGGTTTTTCACTCAGTTTTGTGGTTTTAATAAATCGGATATCCTTACCAATAAATTTAATATCCTCTTTTCCATACCCATAACCCGAAGAAGTTCCGGGATCTGCCCCATCTGAGGTTACTTTAATATTAAATTCTGATGATTTAGTTGTAACATATTGACCTTTGGAAGGATCGAAGTATGTAAACACAATTGGTGGAATGGTGAAATTGCCAGGAGTTCTTGGAATTGCAACATATTCAAATAGTTTATAACCAGTAGAACCTGCGGCACTATTTATAATCTTATCTGTTGTTTTTGGATCAAACAGCTCAAAACCCGAAGGGAATTCAATTTTAGGCGATTCAATCAATTTAATATTTCCTACCCCTGATAATTTAACCCTAAGGGTAATTGCTTCATTAGTTTTAACTACATTTTTATCAATGGAAGGTTCCAATTTAAAACTACCAACTCCACCTTTGAACGATTCAGGCGCATTTACTGGTAAATCCTTAACAGCAATTGTAATTGGTTTGCTTACCAACTTTTTCTTATACGTTTCAACGGAACCAAAAAAGTCATCAAAAATAGATTGAGCGCGATTTGTACGCTGCTGATAAAGCACTTCTAGTTCAAATGGCTCTATTTCAAGATTACTATTTTTCTGTGGGAATAAAAGATACTTTTTTATTACACCCGCACTATATAACTTACCATTTACATTAGCACGTTTAAATTCAATATTTGTTGGAGTTTCAAGTTCCTGACTCCAAAACCCATTAAATGCAGGAAACTTCATATCATTAAACCCCACAATATTTATGGTAGTATAAAGTTTTAAGGTTGCAACTAAAGGTTCACCAAGGTATACAGAACTTCTATTAAATTCAATAGTTACAAATAAATCAGACGAGGGTAAATCGTTTCTTACTTCAGTTTGTTCCTGTTGACTTGAATTCTGGCTTTGCTGTTGTCGTGATGAATTTGTTTGTTTAACAACCTCAATACTAATTGGGTTAGATTTCAACTCATCATTTCCAACAACTGCTTTAGCAGGATCAATAGTAAACTTGCCCTCCTTGGTGGCCTCTAAAATAAAGGTGTATGAAATATTTTCGCTTTGGGTTACCCTTCCATTAATTACCTCAATACTAGTACTCTGAGAAGTACTTGGGCCTGCTAGCACCTCAAAATTTTCAATATTGGGTGGAGTAAACGATGAAGGTCGCTTATTTAATGAATATGTAAGCCTAAACTGCTCTCCAACAGCAACTAAACTTGGTCCATTTACTTCGAGCCTAACCTCCTGTGCAAAGGTTAAAAATCGGAGTAGTAATAATCCCAAAACAATAATTGTTCTTTTCATATTTAAAGTGTAACTCATTACCAATTTTTCTCAACCTTAACCTTTGCTGCCTTTACCTGCTGCTCACGCAATTTCTGCTGCACCTGTTTCTCATTATTCTGTAGGGCTTCAAGCATACGGCGTGCATCCTCCTGAGATATTTTTTGTTTCTGTTGTTGTGGTTGATTTTTATCCTTTTGATCCTGATTCTGTTTATTCTTATCCTTATCGTCCTGATCCTTTTGATCTTTCTTGTCCTTATCCTTATTCTTATCTTTATTATCCTTGTTATCTTTATCCTTATTGTCTTTATCGTTTTTGTCCTTTTGCTGCTGTTGCTTTAGCATTCTTTGTGCTTCAGCAAGATTATACTTAGCCTCGTTATCACTGGGATTTAAACGTAATGATTTTTTATATGAATCAATGCTTTCCTTTAGCTTTTGCTGCTTTAGGTAAGAATTACCCATATTGTAATACACATTAGATTTTTGAACATCGCTAACGTTTGCTCCTGATAATCCATCAAGCAATTTTACTGTTTCCTCGTGCTTATCCTGTTTATAGAGGGCATCAGCAAGGTTGAAATTACCTTTAAACGATGATGGATTTTTTTCAATTGCCTTTCGATAGGATATTTCAGAACTTGTGAAATCCTTTTTGTTAAACTCACGATTACCCTGACGGATTGATTTTTTTTCCGTTTGAGCATTTGCTTGAAATGCAATTAAGATAATTGAAACTAAAGTAAGTGCTAATTTTTTCATCTTTTTTACCTCCTATTAACACCGAATAGATTTAGTTTGGTTAACCATTTATTTTTTCTTTCAAGTATCAGAAATTCTAGAAATAGCAGTAGAAATGCTAATCCAAAAAGATACTGAAATTGATCATCGTACTCCGAGTATATCTTCTCCTTCATCTCTGTTTTCTGCATCTTATTAATATCCTCGAATAGAGGAATTAAGCCAAACTGAGAATTTGTTGCACGGATATATTTTCCATTTCCAGCAACTGCAACTTTTGAAAGGGTTTCCTCATCAAGTTTGGATACTACAACGTTACCATCCTTATCTTTCCAGAATGAATTTTGTGTATCTGCTGATAGTGAAGGGATTGGTGCTCCTTGGGGCGATCCAATTCCAATTGCATAAACATATATTCCCTGTTCAGCAGCTCTTTTTGCAGCTTCAACTGGGTCATCCTCATGATTTTCACCATCTGATAGAACAACAATAACCTTACTGGTTTCGCCTTGAGGGCTAAATGAACTTGCTGCCAAATTAATGGCAGAGCCTATTGCTGTTCCTTGCTTTGGTACAACTCCTGGGTTGATAGATGAAAGGAACATCTTAGCCGATATATAATCGTTGGTTATTGGGAGTTGAATGTAGGCATCACCAGCAAATACTATTAGCCCAAGCCTATCGTTGGATAGTTTATCAACAAGTCTAGAAATAGACTGTTTTGCTCGCTCCAACCGATTTGGTTGAATATCCTCCGCCATCATGCTATTTGAGACATCAAGGGCAATTATTAGTTCGATACCCTTGCGCTTAACCTCTGTTAACTTAGAGCCGAACTGAGGTCCAGCCATTCCTAGGATTATTAAAGTAATGGCAACAGTGAAAATTATAGTTTTTAACCAACCTCTCTTAAATGATATTCCTGGCATTAGCTGTTTTAAAATATCGAGATTACCAAAACGGTTGATTGCTCGTTTTTGCAAAATAGTAGCAAACCAAAATAATCCTATAATAATAGGTATTAGGAACAAAAAGTATAAATATTCTGGATGCGAAAATCTAAACATAACTCTTCAGTTTACTTTATTAGCTATTCTTTTGTTGACTAAACACTAAACTTTTAACTCTAAACTCCACACTTAGAACTTCTTTTTATGGAATACTCCTGAAAATCGTTGATCGCAATACAAACTCCGATGCAATAAGCAGCAAAGCGATTAAACCAAAAATTCTAAACCGCTCCTCTCTCTTATTGTACTCAGTAACCTCTATTTTAGAGCGTTCCAATTTATCAATCTCGGAATATACTTGTTCTAAGGCTTTATTATTTGTTGCCCTAAAGTATCTACCACCTGTCATTTCAGCAATTTGTTGGAGTACCTCCTCATCAATTTTTACCTCCATATTCTGGTATTGAACCCCAAAAGGAGTTTGAACTGGGTATGGTGCGGTACCTATAGAGCCTATACCAACCGGGTAAACCCTTACTCCATAGCTTTTAGCAATTTCGGCAGCGGTTAAGGGTGCTATCTCTCCCCTATTATTCACACCATCTGTCAAAAGAATAACTACTCGACTTATAGCATTACTATCCTTTAACCTCGAAATTGCAGTTGCCAAACCAGATCCAATTGCCGTTCCATCCTCAAGAATTCCCATTTTGATATCCTTGAACATGTTGATAAGCGAAGCATGATCTGTTGTAAGCGGGCAAAGTGTAAAACTTTCTCCCGAAAAAATTACTAGCCCCATCCTATCGGTCTGGCGTCCGCTAATAAATTTAATCCCAATCTCCTTTGCTGCCTCTAAACGATCAGGTGTAAAATCTCTGGCTAGCATACTCCCCGAAACGTCAATAGCAAGGATTATATCTATTCCTTCGGTTGTAACATTCTTCCAAGTATTTGTAGACTGGGGTCGTGCTAAAACTATGATAATTAATGTAATAACAATAACCCTTAGTGCAAAGAGTATATGCCTTAAATAAACTTTTATTGATACAGGTGATTTTGCAAAACTTTGTAAAGTTGATATTTGCAAACTAGCCTTAGAATCTTTCTGACGAAATATATACCATGCAACCATTGCTGGTATTAGCAAAAGCAGGTAAAAGAATTTTGGATGTGCAAATACTAATTGGTTCATTTTTAGCTTAATATTTTATTATCCTGTTCTTGTAATACTTCTTTTGTTTCTTCCTTCGACACTTCCTTTGTCTCAGTATTTGTAATTTCAGCATCGTTTGAAGGTTTTGCCTCAATAATTGGTTTTGTTTTATCTACAAAATCAAAAGCGAATTTCAAATTCTGCTCATTTTCAGAGACAAAGGGGGTGTACTTTGCAAACTTAACCAAGTCGGCAAGGAATAATGATTCCTGTAATTGCTTGTAAAGCTCATCAACAGGGAAATCCGCTTGTCTTAGACCTAAAAGGATTTCATCGGTTGTTTGCTCCATTGCACTTACATAAAATCTACCCTCGATATAAACCCGCAGTACATCAATCAATCGGGTGTAGTAATGCTTGTGGTTATCAGTTATCCAGAGTTTTTCTTGCTTAATCTTTTCAAGCTCTCTGATAGCAATAACGTGTGGCGGTTCCACAGGTTTCTGAATAAAGCTGAAAGGTTGATTTAGCTTTCTTCTCCTCAAATATAGAATAACCAAAAATATTAACCCAGCAAAAAGCAATCCTCCAAACGCCCAAGGAGCAGCCTCTTTAAATGTGATAGGTTCTTCAATGGGCGCTTTTATGTCATAAATATCCTTAACTGCTTTATTGCGAGGTATTGAGTTTACAATAAATGTTAAAGGATTTGAAAGCACAGTATCAGTTTTTGCCCCATCAGCTATGGCTATTTTAAGCTCCGGGAGCTGATAGTTACCACTATCAAAAGAGGTAATAAGCAATTTCATTATCTGCTCAACTTTATGATCCTTAAGCTTAGCTGTTTCGAAAATTGGTTTATTAACCAATTCTATACCTTTTATTAAAGAATCACTTAAGGGAGGAAAACTAACCTTACATGATTCTGGAACAAGAACAGATATGGTTAATCCAACTCTATCGCCTAAAAGAATTGAATCCTTAGTAAGCTTTGTTCTTACTGAATATTTAGAATCAGTATCGGCTTGCTGAGAAAAGGAATTTGTGCCTAGAATGAGTAATATTAATAGTAATCGAGTCTTCATAGTAAATTTGTATTAGCCTCTATGCTTAAAAAGTAGAATAAGAGGTTTAACATAGTCCTCATCGGTGCTGATTGAAACCCAGTCAACCTTACACCTTGAGAATACCGTTTTAAGGTTTGCGCTTGTTTTATTCCACCATTCAGCGTAAATCCGTCTGGTTACTGAGCTAGAAGTATCAACCCATTTATATGCGTTACTTTCTGCATCTTTGAGCTTAATTAGCCCAACCGATGGTATTTCGGTTTCGCGTTTATCGTAAACTCGTATGCCAACCACATCGTGTTTATTGTTTGCTATTGTTAAAGCATCGTTAAAGCGTGGGTTTGATGAATCAGAATCTAAATCAATAAAATCGCTAAGGATAAACGCTGTACAACGCTTTTTAATAGCATTGGTAAGGTAACGCAATGCCTCAGAAATATTGGTTTCCTGATTTTTAGGCTCATACTCAATAAGTTCTCTGATAATCCGTAGAATATGAGTTTTTCCCTTTTGAGGAGGGATAAATTTCTCAACCCTATCGCTAAAAAGGATTGCACCAATCTTATCGTTATTCTGAATAGCCGAGAATGCAAGCACAGCCGAAATTTCAGCAATAAGATTTTTCTTAAGGGTTGTGGTTGAACCAAACATTCTGGAACCGCTAACATCTATTAAAAGCATAACGGTTAGCTCACGTTCCTCTTCAAATACCTTAATGTATGGGTGGTTAAAACGGGCGGTAACATTCCAATCGATAGAGCGAATATCATCGCCATATAGATACTCCCTAACCTCGCTAAACGCCATACCTTTGCCCTTAAATGCGCTATGGTATTGACCTGCGAATATATGCTTGGATAATCCGCGAGTTTTTATCTCAATTTTTCGTACCTTCTTTAATAATTCGGTGGCTTCCATATTACCGATTACTTTTTATTTTTTTGGACGAGTAATTACTGTAATAAACCAGTTTCCTTTTTTTAAAGTTTTTTCGAACACCTTACCGTTGCTGTACTCTAGCCATGTAGTTGAATTCTTTTTTTTGTATTTCGAATCAAGTTCCGTAACTACTTGATTCAAAAGCCATGTGTTGTACATCCTAGCGGTTGAGGTGCAAAACCCCTTCTCATCTAGGATAAAAAGGAGTGTTTGCTCCTCGAAGGTATTCACATACTTGATAAAACTTTTCTTACCATTTACAACCTCTTTATCGAATACAAATCCGGGGTAAGTCGCCTTTGTGTTCTTTCGGATATCCTCTTTATTTTGACCAATAAAGTTTTGAGAATAACCTTGGATAAGGATAAAACTTACCGTTAATATGAGGATTAGTTTCCGATATATAGGTGTCATCTATATTTATGGTACTTCAACAGTATTTAGTATTTCCGAGATAATATCTTCGGTTGTAATATTCTCAGCTTCTGCCTCATAGGTTAAACCGATACGATGACGAAGTACATCATGGCAAACCGAACGGATATCCTCTGGAATTACATAACCACGGCGTTTGATAAATGCAAATGCTTTTGATGCTAATGCTAGGTTGATACTTGCCCTTGGCGAAGCACCATAGCTAATCATATTCTCAAACTTCTCAAGCTTAAACTGTTTTGGGAATCTGGTAGCAAATACGATATCGAGAATGTATTTCTCAATCTTTTCATCCATGTAAACCTCGCGTACAATACTCCTAGCCTTAATAATATCCTCAGTTTTAAGAACCATATTAGCCTTGGGAAACGTATTTGCAATATTCTGACGCATGATAAGTTTTTCCTCTTCCTGCTTTGGGTAGGTAATTTTAACCTTAAGCATAAAACGGTCAACTTGTGCCTCTGGGAGCGGGTAAGTACCCTCCTGCTCAATTGGGTTTTGCGTTGCAAGTACAAGGAAAGGCTGATCCAATTTGTAAGTTACCTCGCCGATTGTAACCTGACGTTCCTGCATGGCCTCAAGTAAGGCACTCTGAACCTTTGCTGGGGCGCGGTTTATTTCATCGGCCAGTACAAAGTTGGTAAATATAGGCCCTTTCTTTACAATGAATTCTTCCTTTTTTTGGCTGTAAACCAATGTACCAATAAGGTCGGCAGGCAGCAAATCAGGAGTGAATTGAATTCGGCTAAACTTAGCGTCAATTGTATTGGCTAGCGTATTTATTGCTAAAGTTTTTGCCAAACCGGGTACACCTTCGAGTAGGATGTGCCCATCGGCAAGTAAACCAATCATCAGCGACTCAACAAGGTGTTTTTGTCCAACAATCACCTTGTTTATCTCCATGCTGATAATATCAACAAACGAACTTTCAAGACGAATTCTTTCGTTTAACTCCTTAATGTTTAATGTGTTAATTTCGCTCATTGTTCAAAATAGTTATATCGGTTTATTTTTTATTTTATTAACAATTAACAACCGCAAATTTCACAATTAATACGCCTGTTGCAAGTTAAAAAAAGTTAAATGGTGTTTAGAAGTGTGAATAAACATCCCCCCTCTTAACTCGCCTTAAATAAATGGGAGGAAACAATGAATGGAAAAGATTATAGAATATACAGGATTAGCAAAAGGGGGTTGAAAAGATATAAAGTAGAGTATAGTCCTACCCATGCCCTTCGTTAAGTTGAGGCTCTCGCCTCAACTTTTCTATTTTTGATGGCTTTGTCCGCTAACAAAATTACACCTATTTATTAACTGTAGAATAGTCCAATGGAATGTTATATAATTCTATAACGGCATAACTCTTTTATGATTAGTTTTTTTAGTTAACTTTGAGATATTGTTCATAAAAATTGAATAGATATACCCAAATTAGACTTATCAGTAAAGGGAAATCGAAATTTATAATACCCGTTCCAAATTAAAGATTATGCCTATTTTAAAGATTGTTTTGTAAAACTTGTTTTATGGATAAAACACTAGTTATTTCTGGTATCGAAATTAATGTTTCTCAAGCAATCCGACGACTTAAGAAAGACATTGAAGATGATTGGTTTAAAGACCCATTCATGTTTAAAGACTTTTTAACAGATGATTTTGTTATTGAAAAACTCAAAATGATTGATTTCAATAGATATTCAGCCTCAAGAAGACAATATTTTGATATACCTAAGAATGGATTTGTCCTTCGTTATTCAATAGAAACTAATATTATTGATAGAGTTGTATATCAAGGCTTAATTGATATCATTGGTGGTGATTTAGACAGCAAACTAGGAGTTGAAGTATATTCGCATCGTATTTGTAATACAAAAGAAAGAGATAGTTATTTCTTTAGACATCCTGTTGAACAATGGAGGGCTTTTAATAAAGATGTTACGATTGATTTGCAGCAACATAAAGATAATGTCTTGTTAGTTACCGACCTTACAAATTTTTATGAAAATATTAGTGTGAAAAAATTGGGAGAAAAATTATCTGATTTGATTTTAGAATTGGATATATCATGTGAAAAGAAAATAAATTACAAAAGGGTTGTTCAATTATTAACTAAAATTTTGACTAAATGGTCTGTCCCTGAAACAGGTTCTGGCATCCCTCAAAATAGAAATCCATCATCTTTTTTAGCAAACATCTATCTAAAAACTGTCGATGAAACTATGATAAAAAATGGTTATAAATATTATCGATATATGGATGACCTTAGATTTGTTTGCCAAGATAGATATGAAGCTCGATTAATATTAAAAAACTTAATTGCTGAATTACGAAATATAGGGTTAAATGTAAATGCAAAGAAAACAGAAATATTAGCACAAAATCATTCTAACTTAACTCAATATCTTCCAATCCCAGATAGAGAGATTGAACAAATTGACGAACTCTTTAAATCAAAAAAAGCTATTCAAATACAAAAGGCAATACCTTTATTAGAAGCTAAAACTCTCAAGTTAATAGAAGGAAAACAAACCTCTAGTCGTGAATTTCGATTTTGCATTTTTAGATACGAGAAATTACTTCGTATTACGGAAATGCGCGAAAGTATTGATGTTTCCAAGTTAACGCCATGTGTTTTAGGTGAATTATTAGAACAACCATGGTCAACCGATTCCTTTTTTAGATTTCTAGAATGTGTAGATTTAAGTCCCGAAGAATGTCAGCAAATAGCTAATATTTTATTTGAGGATATACTTTGTACGTATGAATGGCAAGTTTACTATCTCTGGCAATTATTAATAGCCAAAAAATTTAAAACAGACAAATTGCTTGGTATTGCACGTAAGAAAATAAAATCAAATCAACATAAAAAGCCTGAAATAGCTGCTTGTTGTTTATACTTATCAGCAGTTGGAAGTACTAACGATAAACAATTCATTGCTGAAAACTTTATAATATTTAAAGATTTCTTTACTCAACGCATAGCATTAATTGCCGTTAAAGATTTGTCATATTCAAGGTATATTGAGCCATATGTAATGGAACATATAATCCCTGAGTATATTGGAACATATAAAATATTAGGGACGTCTTTTTCTGATTTGTTTTATATCGCACCAAGCCCTATTCCTGTTGAGAATTTGTATAATGAATTACCTGATATTAATTCATAGTAAATGATTATCCCATTAGTTACAATATTAGATAATTTTAACACAAGGGATGAAGGTGAGTTTTATTTACTTGATAAAAGCACCAATCAACCACTAAAGGTTGACTTTAAGTATTTTTTAAATCACCAAAATCAAATAGTTTCATTTGATATTAATAAAATTATTGACACCTTAAAAGGTAAGACTAAGTCAATTAATGCTCATATTATTGACTTAACTCAAATGTATAAACTATTAAAGGGAAAGCCCGTTAAGGAATTAAGTACAAGCAATTCATGGGCAATTGAATATGTATTACAAGATTATTCTGATCTATCAACTAATGAAATTGAATCGTTAAGAACAATATATAAAGGTCGTAAAAGCCAAATCCAATGTGATATTTTAACCAAATTACTTCAGGCATTGGAGTTAGTTTATAATAGATTAAATTTAGCATTAAAGGAAAACTTGGAATATGAAAGATTTTGGAAAATTGAAACTGTAATAATACAATTGTTAGTTAATCGTCAATTAAATGGAATAAATATTTCTCCCAAATTATTAGAATCTCGTTTGACTAAGTTGGATGAAATAATATATAATAATCAAAAGAAGCTTAGATTTGATTATGGCGTTTTGAATAGTACTGATAATGAAGTTTTAAGAAAAGTCATAATAGATTCAGGATTCGAATATACAGGCAGAAATATTGACAATCAGAATATAGATCACTTACTCAAATATGGTTCAGATTCCAGTGAATTGTTGAATCTAATATATAATTTAAAAAAATCTAAAAGAGACAAATCATTTCTATTAAGATTTGGTGCCGTTGGAGAAAGTAAAGTTTATCCTGTTTATGATTGTATTGGAACTGTAACTAGCAGGATTTTAATAAGAGACCCGCTAATACAGCAACTTAGAAAAACTTCAAGAGATTTTTTTATTCCAGACAAAGAGAAAGAATTTATTTACGCAGATTTTGGTCAATTTGAACCTGCGATTTTAGCAGACAAATCCAAAGCCCAAAAACTAATTGAATTATATAATACAGGTGATATATATGAAGGACTTAGCATAACTTTATTTGGGGATATTTCACACAGAAAATTCTCAAAAATTGTATTTTTAGCTTACATGTACGGCATGTCAATTGAAGGTCTTACCCAAATTATACATGAATTTTTCCCGCAATTACAGATTGATATACAATTAAAATTAAATGATTTTTTCTCTGAGTTTAAAGAGTTAGTTGTTTATAAGCAAAAATTAGAAAAAGAATTTCTAATGAATAATAGGATTGGAACTAGCCTTGGTAATTTTAGGTATCGGGAGTCAATTGGTAAAAATCACCTTTGGAATAAAGAGAAAAGATGGCTATTAAGCCAAAATATTCAAGGAACAGCTTCTTTAATCTTAAAAAAAGCATTGATAAAGTTATCAGCTTATGAAACAATTGAATTTTTAATACCTATGCATGATGCTGTTTTGTTTCAGGTTCCAATTAGTGATATGAAAAATAGCAAATTAGTAATTGAAAAAGCATTTTCAGACTCGTTTAAAGAAGAATGTCCTTCAATTATTCCTAAAATTAGATTTGAAAAATTTGATGAATAAAAAATAACCGTCTCTGACCGTAACAATTCAAAATAATATTAAGCCTTGCTTTCACAGAATTCATTATTCCAATAATATTCAACCACGTCGTGGTTGTTGTATTTCTCCTGCCCCACCCCGCATTGCATACGGGGCTATTCACATTTAATCCCTTTGGGATTGCTGCAAAACAATAATCGCAATTTGCGATAGTATAATTCTGCCTGATTACTCCTTCCACTGTCAATCCCAACAGCATCACGGCTACACAGCAACACTTTTCACTTGTCTCTTGCCACTTATCACTTGCCACTTACCACCTCCCCCATCACCATTCAAACCCTTACCCTCTTGGTTTGCCCTTAAATCAACTTTAAAGAACTTTTACTATATTTACCATCAAGGCACACACGGGTATATTCTAAATTACCAAGGGGTTCTCTTATTGTGAAAAACGCCATGGAGTAAATTGTATTTTTCTAAAAAAATGAGAAATGAAGAATTTAACAAATTCAAATATCGATAGGCAAAACATTTTGAATAACTGATTTGCACTCGAAAAAATTCAAGAGTACATCGGCTTGCCAGGAATGCTATTTGAAGGAGAATATAAATTTACAACCCAAATGGTTGCGGATTTTTATGGCGTTGATGAGAGAACTATTAAAAGGTATTTGGAGAATTACGAGCAAGAGTTAAAACACAATGGGTATGTTTTAAGTAAGGGTAAACAATTAAAGGACTTGAAGTTACAGTTTGGTCATGTCATTAATGTCCCGAGCAAAACAACACAGCTTGGCCTTTTTAATTTCCGAGCCATTCTGAACTTAGGAATGTTGCTAGCAGAAAGCGAAAATGCTAAACTCCTTCGCTCAAAGATACTCGATATTGTGATAGAAACAATAAATGAAAGAACTGGCGGTGGAACAAAATACATTAACCGCAAAGATTCTGATTATCTACCAACTGCCATAAGGGAAAGTAAATACAGGAAAGAATTTACTTTTGCATTAAGCAGATACGTGGATATGGGGAATTACAAATACTCATTAGTATACGGACAAAATATATCAATGCATATTCAAAGAAAATGTTCAGGAATATAAACAGATATTAAAACTTGAAGCAAAGGAAAATGCAAGGGATACGATGTATGCAGAGATTCTTAACCTTATAGCTTCATTCGAAACAGGCATTGCTTACGAGATTGAAAAGTGCTATAAAAAAGTAGGGCGCAAATTACAACCGAATGAAGTGGATGAAATATTTATAGATTTCTCCAAACATCCGCTGCAACGACCTCATATTGAAGATGCCAGAATAAAAATGGCATCACGAGATTTGCATTTTAGAGATGCATTTCATAAAAAACTTGAAGAGTATATTCATTCGATATCACCCGCTGACTTTGAACGATTCCTTGGTGAACAAAGTGTGAACTTCGAAAAACAGCTAGAAGATGCAAAAGATGTTTTTAAAAGGCTTAAAGACAGTGAATGAACGCAATAATATATATCACAGATATACAATAAGTTATTAATATACATAAAAAACTATTGCAATTAGCGGTGGTGGCGCAGATGGGATTATTAACATCGGTTCGCTTGATGCAGCCTTGGAGCATATCCAAAACGACACGTATTACCCAACATTTATTGATAAATTAACGCATCTCTTTTTCGCAGCAAATAAAAGCCATTGTTTCCAAGATGGTAATAAAAGAATTGCCATTTCGCTGGGAAGTATTTTTCTTCTAAAAAATGGATATTTAGATGCCGCTCAACGATTTCTATATAAAATGGAAACAATCAGCTACCATTTAGCTGCGGGACGAATTGACAAAGATTTTTTAAGAGATATTATCGATTCCATTATTTATGAAGAAGATTTTTCGGAAGAGATAAAAATAAAATTAATTCACTGTATATCAAACGAGAATAACAACGAATGGTAATCGATTAAGCAGTCGATAATCTAAACCCTCGTTCGCTGTAGATTTGTCCCCGCATCGCACACGAAGCCATTCATATTTAATCCCTTCGGGATTACTGCAAAACAATAATCGCAATTTGCGATAGTCTAATTCTACATATTACTCCCTCCACTGTCAACCCCAACAGCATCACGGCTACACAGCAACACTTTCCACTTGCCACTGATATATTGCTTAATAGCCTTGGAAAGTTCAGCCCTTTTTACTTACTTTACTATTATTGAACACGAAAGTAGTTTTAACCGAGCATCCTCTTAATTTCTAAATCGAACTATTATGAGCCTCTGCGATAAATTCAAAAATATTTTAAGCGGCTACTACCGCTGGTTTAAACCGAAAGAGATTGAAAAACCAGATTGTGTTTTGCAATTGCTAAAAACTCTTTACCCGAAAGTTAACTGGAACAAAGTTCACTTTTACAATAATCTTCCATGGTATATACCCTCATCCAAAACAATTGCAATTACTTTACCGGGAATCTATAATTTCACTCGATTTAATATCTATTTTAATAAAAATTTTGATCCTTCCAGTTATAAGAGACTTGGCACTATGGTTCACGAAGGGTTTCATGTTCTTCAAAACAGAGATACTGGTATTTTCGGAGTGGGTTTTATCAGGCTCTTTATGGTGGAATACCTTGGCAGTTGGGCTATGTTTGGGTATAAAAATAGCTCAATGGAAGTTGACGCTTATGAACAAGAAAAGCACTTTAATGAGTGTTACAAAGCACTCAATAAAAATATATGTGACTGCTCTACGAAACCGCCAACATTAAATCAAAATGCTTTAAGTCAACTTATAGCGAGTTACCCTGATTTAGCTAAGAATACTAGCGGTTATCATTATAATTTCGATATTTTCCTAGCAATAATTGGGGTTGTCTTAGATATACTAATTGCTATTTTACTACCCATTTTGGAATTTGTATTGTTGCTAGTGTCGGCCTTATTACTAGTTATTACAGGAATAGTATGCGGGATAACTTGGCTATGGAATATTTTTGCTAAGCTTTTCCGTAGAAAGTAATTTGACTATTGTTTGGGAAAAACAATGTATATAGGCGCAGTCAACAATTTATAGAATATAGAGATAACGGTTACAACTCTTGTTGCACGTGGTGACCATATTCGCGGCGTTATTATGTGTTAGTTTGGATTTCTAGTTGGGTATGCATGGGTTCTCGTTAAGTTTAGGTTTCTGCCTTGAGTTTTCTGATTTTGAAGGTTTTGTCTGCATAATATTCAAACAACAAAAACCCTGCTTTCGCAGAATTCATTCTGCTAATAATATTCAACCACTCTGTGGTTGGTCTTTTCTCATACCTTACCCCGCATTGCATGCGGGGCTATTCACATTTAATCCCTCTGGGATTATAGCAAAACAACTATCGTATTTTACGATACGATGAAATGGTGTCGAATATCAATAATCGCAAAATGCGATAGTTTAATTGTGTGTGGTAAGTTTACAATCTTTTCACTTTCTTCCGTTAAGTATTTATATCTAGGGTTAATTCCAATTCTTTAGGAATTGGAATAACATTTGGATTGCAGATTTATGGCACTACAATTCATGGATGGTGATTGGAAATTATATTTGAAAAATAGTATATTGCTTAAAATATCAGGAAAAAGTTAAAAAATGGGTGGTAACAAACTTTTAATAATACCAAAAAGTAGATGAATAGAGTTGACCGGTTAATGAGTATTTTATGGACTTTGCAGTACAAAAAGTTTGTAAGCGCTGAGCAATTATCGGAAAAATATAATTTGAGTATACGTACTGTTTACAGGGATATTAAGGCGTTAAATGAAATAGGTATTCCTATAAATTTTGAGCCTAATAAGGGTTATAGCATTATGCATGGGTATTTTCTCCCTCCCCTCCTATTTACCGTTGAGGAGGCGAATGCACTGCTGCTGCTTCAAAATCTTGCACATAAATTCACTGATAAATCCATAACAAAATATTCCGATTCTGCTCTTAATAAAATTAAATCGGTACTAAGGAATAACGATTTTGAAAAAATGCAATTTTTTTCTGATAAAATAAATGTTTATAACCCTGATAATCAATCAAAAGAAAATAATTATTTATCCGATATCCAAAGTGCAATTATTGAAAAATCTATTCTGAAAATAGAGTATACTGATAATAATAAAAATAAAACGCAAAGAGAGATAGAGCCTATTGGGATGATATTTTATACCAATCAATGGCACTTAATTGCCTGGTGTTGGCTTCGTGAAGAATATAGGGATTTCAAAATAAATCAGATAGAACATTTATCTATCAATCAAAATCATTTTAGAAAGGGGCATACATACACGATTCAAGATTATATTAAAAATTTTTAAGTTCCACTTTTTTTTGACTGACATAGGGTTGTCAGCCCTGTAATTTAACTTTGCCAAAAATTAAATTTGGCAATATGGAAAATACAACAAATGAAATTATTGAAATTAGAACCTACCAGCTTAAAAAGGATTCGGGCGAATTATTTCATAAAATCTTCTGCGAACAATCCTTACCAATGCTCAAACGGTGGAATATCAGAGTTTTTGCTTATGGAAATTCCATATCAAACCCTGATAGCTACTTTTTAATACGTCAGTATAAAAGTTTAGAGGAAAGGCAAATAAGTCAAGATACTTTTTATGGAAGCACCGAATGGAAATTAGGACCTAGAGAAGCAATTGTTTCGCTTATAGAAAATTCTATTGATGTTGTAGTTCCATTCAACAAAGAAATTGAAGCAATTATTCAACATTAAACTATTAGGATATGAGGCAAATATTCGTTGTAATATTATTGATAATTTACTCTAACATTAACGCACAAAACGCTATGAATGAAACCGAAACGGTAATAATACCTCAGTTACAATTTGATGAGAAAGGAGAACTTATAATTACCCCTTCCTCCACCTCTTCGAAATCGGATTTTAATTTTTATGAGGGGAAATGGAAAATCCACAACAGAAAGCTTAAATCGAGATTAAGTAATTGTATTGAATGGACTGAATTTGAATCAACACAGGAAATGCGTAAGGTTTTGAATGGAATTGGAAATATCGATAATTTTTTTGCAACATTCAATGGAATACCCTTTGAAGGAATGACAGTTCGGCTTTTTAACCCAAAAACAAAACTGTGGAGTATTTATTGGGCCGATTCAAACGAAGGAAAATTAGATCCGCCCGTTGTTGGTTCTTTTGAAAATGGCATAGGGTATTTTTTCACAAAGGACTCTTTTAATGGGAAAAATATTATCGTGGTTTTTCGTTGGGATTCAAGAAACAAGGATAATCCTGTTTGGAGTCAAGCATTCTCTGAGGATAATGGTAAAACTTGGGAGTGGAATTGGTATATGTATATCAATGTCGTTGACTTAAGCTATAAAGGTTTGTAATTCATATAGTAGAGTTTCTTTGGGCGTTTTTTTCTTTCATGCTTTCGGCCAGGGCGAACAATTTCCCTTGTTTGGCTTACAATGGAAT
>JABFRB010000030.1 GCA_013141385.1 Bacteroidales bacterium
TTAGGATCAACAGATCGATACATAAGCAAACCATTTTTCATAAACTTATTGTTCGAATGGTTGAAGGTGATCCCATTACATATCAGAATGTTAAAATTAGTGCTTAAATAAACACCTCAATAAAAATATTTAAACAGGCTCTTAGTATTCTCTTCATGAAATGAAGAATTGGATATGTCAATTGTGGAAGTTGAGTCGCTTTGCAGCCAACGTTCTGCGTATTTGTAAGGTTGAAAATGCTTTCTAATCCCTCGTTAGTAAAATTAACGAAAAGCGTTAAGAACTCCAATTGCGTCATCAGCCCAAATACAATAAATACGCTGTTAGGCGTAGACATTTCTATTTATCATCTATTGGGTCAAAATTATTAATCCTTTCATCCATTTCTTGTCTCATTTTACTATGTCCAATCCTTGAACAATAACTTTTTGCTAAATCAATCAGTCTTCTTGTTTCAGATTCATTGTTAAATTCTCTTTCCACAGTAGCCCACATTATATATGTATCAGTTAATTGTCTTCGATAATTATCGGTATCAGGTAGTTCAACTTTTAAAGATTCCTCATACTTACTGCGACCAAGTTGAAATTTTCCTTGAAAGAACAAAAAGCGAGCATATCCACGCAGATTCATATGTTTAACAGAATTTGACGCAGATTTTTGAATTGTCTTTATCCAATAATTGTCTGCTTTTGTGTAATCTCCAATATCGCTATATGCACCTGCTAATAAGTTACAATCGATATCTGTAACCATGTAGTCATAATTTGTGGTTAGATAGTCAGCATGTGCAATTAAAATGCGTTTCTGGGAATTATAAATTCTCCTTAATTCAATAAAGTTGTCTGTATTATATTCCTGCTCGTTGTGCTTGAGTTTTGCAAATTCAATATTGATTTTTGTTACATTTTCAAGCGTATCACTTAGGTTTTTCCTAATTGTCCTTCTAGTTTCCTTATTTTTCTGAATAATTGAAATAATAAGAGAAATAATTGAAATTGTCAGTGCAAAACAGCTAATCACAATTGTCAAGTAGTCTTTGTATGTCATAGTTCAATATGTTTACACCTAACTCGTTTATATCCACCCCAAAGGTGTGTTTTATTTCCAAACTTAGTGAATTATTATAATTTACCCAAAGTCAATTTTGTTAGATCAAAAGAGGCTGCCTATTTCCGACCTGTTGGTCGTTTTAGGCAGCCTCTTTGTGTGAAAAATATTGGTATTACTATATAACCTTTAGTAAGCCGATTTTCCTTTAGTTACTCCATCAATAATCTCTCTGGAAATTGTATACTCAAGTTTCTTTGCCGCTTCTTTGTATGCCTCAATTCCAGCCATTTGATAGTCAAAATGAGTTCCCGTGATATTCTCAAGCTGCCTCGAGTATACTTCGGCATTGGATTTATCCTTTACCGAAATGCTGCAATTAAGCGATGCTTTTTTATATGTGCCCGATTCACCACTATTCTGTGTACCTGCCGTGATGTTTATTCGGTAATCAGCATCAATATCTTTATCAACAACTGTATATCCTGCCTCAATTATCTGATGTTTTAGGCTTTCGGAAAGGATTGGTGACGTTAGCTTGTTGTCGAGATTTAATTCGCTAGAATTGATGTAAAAAACAGGCTTAACAATATTGATGTTCATTGATGCTTCGGGTGCTCGGAAACGAGCAAACAGTTTACGAATAATGAAATCCATTGTAGCTTCGTTGGCAATAACCTCAAGGTTTACTGTTGCTTTAAGCGTTTCAGTATTCTTATTTGAACGTATTGCATCGAGAACAAAGGATGCTAGCCCGTTCACATCTGTTTGCACCTTGCTATTTCGTAAAGGTCTTTCGGTGTAAGTAGCTGTAAGGGCTACTCCGTTTATTGGCTGACCATTTTGCCCGCTAACTTTAAATTCCGTAGAACCTAACGGTAATTGCTGCCCCTGTTTTACGCTAATCTGCTTATTTTTTGCTTCAACCCGAATTGAGGAGAGTACTTGGGTTATCTGCCTAAAAATCTCATTTCCTAGGTAGATATCTTGCCCTTGGTATGAAACCTGTAAAGGATCGGTGAAATATGGTTTAAGGGGTTCTAATGCCTTAATGAGGTTAAGGAATGCTAAACGAACATCGCCCGATTTTTCTGCTGCCAGTCCTTTATCGTATAGATCGAGAGATTTTGCTATTGCTTTTGCCTTACGTTCCTCTTTTATTCGTTGATAATCGACTTTAGATAGCCTAAAGTAAACCCAGTAGTTGTTTTGATCCTCGTAATTACCTACAGTTTCGTAACCCTCTAAATCCTGCTCTGCTTGGGATTTTATAGATGATGTAAAATCTTGGGTAAGATTAAGGTTACTTTCGAAAGCGTAAAGTAAGGAGTTGGACGAGATGTTTACCGATACATCGCTAGCCATATCCGCAAGTGCATTCTGTTTAGCGGTTTGCTGTATTTGATTAATATCCCCTGTTTTTCTGGCCGAACCAATTCCTACGTAGTAGGTTGATGATATTGGCCTGTTTTGAACCCATGCAGGAACAGGGGGGTAGATTGTTTCTACCTTTTTAGTACCACCACAACCGAACAGAAGTAGCGATAGGGGTAGGATTGGGAGTATCTTTAGTAATCTCATGATTTTATTCTTCTGGATTATAGCTATTTATTTTACTCGCTACGCGTGCAGCAATATTATCAATCACCTCATTTTTGAGAGTTTCTACGCTTTTTATGTTACGTTTTGCTTTGAGAAGTCCTTGAAGATTACCAACCTCGCGGGATGTATCGTTAATTTTATCGGTGGGTGAATCCTTTTCCTTAAACTCCCAATAACCGGGTACTAGCATATTCCCATTACCTTCAAATGTAACGTAGTTAACATCATCATCAGCATTGATATCCATTGCATCTGATACAAGGATTGAGGATGTTTCGGTAGAAGTTAATTGGTACTGAAAGGAGCTTGAGACCTGATTTGTTTGCGTGTATTCTGTATAGTTTACTTTATGGTATTTATAATCTTTCTTGGTTTCACCTGTAACCGGATCTTTTTTGGTGATTTCCTCTTTTAGGTATCCACGTTTAATCTGTTTATTCAATTCCCCTCCATTAATATTGAAGTTGATTATACTCCCATTGAATATTGCCTTTGCCGCGAGTATTTTGCCAACTTGTATATCGGAACCTTGGCTTAACCCTTGCTGCTGTGTTGCGATGATTTGATTTGTGTTCTGCGTATCGATTATTTTAACAAATGGATTTTTTAGGTTATTCAAGGATGTTCTTATTTTACTTTCGATTGTAGTTTGGATATCACTGTATCTGGATTTATTGGTTAGATTATTTAAGGTAATTGTAACCATTCCTTTCATTAGCGCTTCTTCACGTAAATCTTTTGAGTCTTTATAAGATCCTTGTTCTCTTAGGATTTGATCGAAATTAGCATAAGCCTTACGATACATATTTGTACTTAAAAACTCCCTGCCACCACGATACAAAGGTTCGCATTTTGATACCTTCATCATCTCATCGGTTTTTCCATAGCCAAGTTCTAGCCTTTGTATTTCGGCAAGTAATTCTTCGGATTGTTTAAACTTATCGTCATCAAGTAGAAGTTGAGCTTCATTGTAAATCTTTTCAAGATATTTGGGTTTTATTTCTTTAAACATCTCGGTTGTACGCTCAGACATAAGCAGATCAACGCCTAATGAACCAACCTGATCCTTATAACCCTTTGCATCTAGGTAATCGTAAACGGTTTTTTTGTCATCGCCAGAATCATAGGAACCTTGAACTGTAAGTAGTTTTTGATCCAGTAATCGTTGCCCGTTTTTCTTTAAACCAATTCGAGCGTCAATATTGCTTTGATTGGCCTGAAGCGAGCGGAGATAGCTTTGCGCAGCCATTTCGTACATTCCAGCTTGCTCGTACTTAAGACCCCTTTTAGCATATCGTTTCGATGCGCATGATGATCCAAGTGCCACCATTGCAATTACGAGGATGAAGAGTAGAATTTTTTTCACTTTTATATTAGTTTAGGTTTTTGCATTATCAGCAATGAACGTGCCATTAATGGCATCAGATTTACTTGCCTAAGTTAGTTATTCCTTTAGTTTTGGGCAATTGGTTTTAGGAGAAATTCAATTTAACTTTTAACTGGTAAAGCACGGGGTAATCTTAATTGTGTTGATGAGTTGATGTGTTGCTGTGCAATTGTGATGCGGTGGCTTTTGTTTACCTTATGATTCTTAACCCTGCAATACCGAATATGATAAGTGAAATAAAGAATAATCGGTAAAGATCATAGGGTTCTTTAAAGAGTATAACGCCAAGGATTACTGTTCCTACAGCACCAATACCTGTCCATACAGCGTAGGCGGATCCAACGGGTAGTACTCTTAGGGAGATTGATAGTAGTGCAACGCTAATTGCCATGCTTGCGCCAGTAAATATAGTTGGCCAAAGTTTTGTAAAACCGTTGGAGTATTTCATACCTAAAGCCCAGGCGGTTTCGAATAGGCCAGCGATGATAAGTATCCACCAAGCAAAGGAGGTTTTCATTATATTTAGAATATTGGATGCAAATCTATTAAAGTTATTTTAATTGTGTTACTGTGATGCTGTTATATGTGTTGCAGTGTTGCAGTGTTGCTGTGGTGCGGTGTTGCTGTTATATGTGTTGCTGTGTTGCTGTGATGCTGTGATGCTGTGGTGCTGTGGTGCGGTGTTGCTGTGTTGCTGTCTTCGGACTCCCATCTTCGGTCTTCCGACTTCTGACTTCGATCTTCCGACTTCCATCTTCCAACTTTATTCCCACTATCGCAAAATGCGATAATTTGCCAAGGTTGTTCGATCACGAAGGAATAGGTTCTTTGGGTTTTATGCCATTGCCAATTGCTTTTGCCTAGGAGGCTGTTTAAAAAGAAGAGTTCACGCAAAGATCGCAAAGATTTTCGCCAAGATTGCAAAGTATATAATTCATTTAATCAGCATTTTGCGGTCTTTGCTTTTTTTCTCAGCGGTCTTTGCGTGAAACTTTTTTGAGCTTTTTAGACAACCTCATTATGTACAGATATGTTTTACTAACCACTGCCGAGCTCAATGATTTTTGTTATGGTTGATGATGGTTACTCTTTTGTAAACTCATCGATGATGATTTTTAGGTGAGGGAATTCTTGGGTGAGCTCATCCCTTTTTGCCAATTCAAAATCTGCAAAATCAAATCCTGGGGCAACGGTGCAACTTACAAGAGAGAATCCTTCCAACTTTTTTAATTTGCTTGCAAACCATGTATTGGCGGGTATTTTGCAAAAGAGCGCATCGCCGTTTTGAATATTATTTCCTAGCGTTACGGTTTTAATTTCCTTTCCGAGTATGTAATAAATTTCGAGGGGTTGCCCTAGGTGAAAGAACCAAAGTTCATCGGATTGTATTCTATGGAAGTGCGATTTATCCTTATCTTCAAGCAGAAAGTGTATTGCAGTGCATACGTTTCTTAAATCGCCATTTTTATTGACTGTTGTTTCATCGGATCTATAAGTCTCTTTATAATATCCACCTTCTGGGTGAGGTAATAGGTTTAAACTATCAATTAGTTCTTTCGATGTCATGGGGTATTAGTTTTTAAGGTTGCATAGCTACACTTTTGTGTGGTTACGGATCAAAGGTAAGGATTAATTTTTTTTGTTTTGCTGTGATGCTGTGATGCTGTGGGGTTGTGGGGTTGTGATACGGTGTTGCTGTGTTTTTGTGTTGTTTTGTGTTGCGGTGTTGCTGTGGGGTTAATTTTCAAATCATCAAATTCCCCAATTTTCAAATTATTAAGCAACTTCCATTTTCGGACTTCTAACTTTATACCCCTTATCGCAAAATGCGATAATTTATCAAAGCTTTTTGATCCCGGAGGGATCGGATGTTTATAGAAGTTGCTTTTCCTTTGCTATTCGACTCCTTCGGAGTCGGATTGTTGCTAGGTGGGTTGTTTCTATAAATATTTGACCCCGATGGGGTGTTTGGATATTATGCTATTAGCAGTTGCTTTTGCAATGGTTAGTTAACCCCTAGAGTTCCGAACTTTTTAAAAGTTCGGAACTCTTATAGGCAATGGTTAGTCGTTTTGTTGGTTTTGATCTTAGGCACAGCCTGCTGCAATAGAACGACGGCGGTTAGCAAAGCGTACCGCCGTCGAACTTAATTATTTTTGTTTTTTGCTTTCAGTCTCGGTTGAACGTGAAAAAAACAACTTAAATTCTAATGCATTTATGGCAAAATTTGTCCATATTTTCTTCGAAGTTCTTTTTTCTAAAGCCCCTTCGTAAATATCTGTAATTTTCATTGTTCCAAATTGATTTAAGATTCTCATTAAGTCCATTCCCTAAATTATGCTCTTGATTGGTACAAGGGTGAACTATACCCATCCAGTTAACAATTATGGTTGTCCATAAATAAAGACAAGCTTTCTTTTTTCTTATTTTTTCCTGTTTATATGCTTTTCTTTTCTGTATGTAAGAATCTATATTACCATAAGCATCATGAACCAAATAGTACGAATCAAAACCTAATTGGCTATAATTATTTGTAACATAGTCTATTTCATGCTCATTATGTGGGAAAACAATAAATTTCAACACAATCGTAGGGTTTTTCTTATTTAACCTTTTTTTTGTATCAGAAAGGGATTTAACGTTTTGTAATACAAGATCAAAATCTCCTCCTATTCGATACATACTATATGTTTCTTTTGTTGTACCATCTAATGATATATAAATTGAATCAAATCCTGAAAGAATTATTTTTTCAAATGTTTCATCTGTGATTTTAGAACAAAAATTTGTTGGAAAACTTGTAGCAATACCTTTTTTGTGAATATATTCAATTATTAAAGGTAGCTCATTATTAGAAAATGCTTCACCTTGTAATGTTAAAGCTGCAAATATTAACGTTTTGTGAAAAGGTTCTATTAATTTTTTAACATCCGCTAAACTTAATGAATAATTAACATTTTCATTAAGTTCATTACCCTCCTTGCTGTGAGAACAAGTTGGACATTTTAAATTGCAAATGCGACTTGTTTCAATCTTAATAAAAGTTGGACTGGAAATTAACTTCTCTCTTCTCATTAAAAACTCAATATAAGATAACATTAAATTAGTAAGTTTGAGTAAAGAAATATATGGGAGGAAAATTCTAAAATGTTTAGTTATAAGATTCTTCTTTTTATACAGTAGTACTATTTTTTTCATTTGTACAAATTTTTTAGTTTATTAAACACAAGCATTGCGTTTTGTTTTGATCATTTTCAACTGTGTACAATATCGTTCTTTGATACTCCAGATAAGGTGAAGTTTAGTGAAGCGAAAATTCACCTAGCGGGATTACCTGTTTAATCACTACATAGATTCGCTTTGGTAACCGAGAGTTCTTTTCGAGTTTGCTGAAAGCAATCTATGCCGAGTGGAGGTTCTAGGGGATGCTATTCATTTTCATCATTTGCATTGCCTTCTTCTACTGCATCCACATATGCATCTTCAAATGCATCCTGAGAATCTTGATGTTCAGTTTCTTCATTGTAGAATTCTTGAAATTCTTCTTCTGTGGGAGTTGCCATAATCTTTTTGTTTTATGTCCGCTCCTTATTCGGACATTGGTTTGTGATTATTGGATAAATATTTTTTTCTCAGCTGAACAGAGGGATAATTTATAGTCCAAAAAAGGAAGCAATATCCTTCCCCCATGCTGTCCATATTTCGGCTAAACCTCCAGTCGCTGAAAGAGTTTCACTAATAGATTTTAAGATTGCTTTAATAGTTGACTTGTTAGACCTTCTATCTTCCTTTAAAGTCGCTTGTTTTGATATTTCTTCTAACTGTTCAATAATCTCGTGTTTTATTTCTTCTTTTAACGAGGAGCAATTAATAACAGCATTTGTTAATTCTTCCAAACTTTTTGCTATTTCTTTATCCCCTTTTTTATTAAGAGAATTCACATTTGCTGTTATTTTTTTCGTTTTTTCAATAGTTCCAGTATTAAGCAATCCGATTTGACTATTATCAATTCGAATATTTGTTACTTTTTTAGGGATATGAGAGCTTAAATGTTTTTGTAATTCTGCCATTTCCATTTGTTTTAAATATTTAGATACTAATCTTCTTTCTATTTCAATATTTAGATTTGGTAAATTTTCATCTGTTATGCCTAATGCAACATCTTTATGAAGATTTGAATGCCCTGCTCTTATTTCTTTGTGATATGGATTGTCAGACCTCATTGGATATGGTATTAAAGGCTTTGTTGTTAATCTAATCAATAACAATTGACAAACAGTTATGTATGGATATATTATAATTGGAATATTATTGTTATTGATAATTTGTAAAGGCATGGCACCTTCAAATTCTGGATTTATAAACCCACCGGTAGCATGAATGGACAATCCAAGCCGTGCAAATCTACTTCTACCTTCTATCATTCCAGAACAATCACTGGGAATTCTCAATTGTTCATAAATTTGTCCGAAAAGAATTTCATGTGGTTGCAAAGTAATTTTCTCACCATCTGCAACCTCAAATACATAAATGTATTCTTGAATATTCCCTAAATACTTTAAGTCAAAATCATTAATATCTTCTCGGAATTTGAAGAATTTATTATCTAATCTTAAATCAATTGAACAGGGTTGAACTTGCTTAATACTATCAAAAGGATATTTTGGATTTGTTCCGACAGCAACAAATTCACCGCTTTCTAAATATTTATGTATGTCCTTGTCGGATAATCGCATTTTTTAATCCTCTTTTATAAATTGGAATCTAGGGAATGTTTCACCGTCTTTTGTCACATTCTCAAGAAACATTTTTTCTGGTCTTAACCAAATATCATTTTCATCCTCAGTGTTGATATAGACAACAAATTCTTCAAGGCTTTCAGAATGTCTGCCTATTCCAATAACTTTATAGGTATGTCCCTTAAAGTGTTTGTAAATACCTTTTTTTACTTTCATGTTGTTTCTGTTTTGTAGTTTGTATTATTTGTGCATAACTTGTTTATATATACAATAAAACCCCACAGCCCCCAACCCATTAAAAGGTTGGGAACTCTTGGGTGTAATGCCCCCTATCGCAAAATGCGATAGCTTATTAGGTTGTGGGTTCGGGTTTAATATCATTTGCTTTCTTTCAATTTCCATAGTTTACTCTGTATATTGTTCCTCTTTTACTATTAAACTTATATTTTGTTTACTTTTTATTTGATGTTTAGAAACATGTTTTGTGTAAAGTTTGGATTGTTTTGGCTAACAGGATAGGTGAAAGAAAAACGATTCCTCAACTGTGTTGGAGTTTTAGATTTTAGGCATAATCTGATGCAATAGAAAGGGATTGTGTTGCTGTTTTTCTGTGATGCTGTGGGGTCGTTGGTTTGTTGAGGTAATCTTCAAATCTTCAAATCTTCAAATTTTCAAATTTTCAAATTCTCCAATCTTCAAATTCCCCAATTTTCAAATTATTAAACATCTTCCAACTCCCGTCTTCGGTCTTCGATCTTCGGTCTCCCATCTTCCAACCCCCGACTTAATTCCGATTCACTTCTGTTTCATTCTAATTATCTTCCGAATAACTTCTTTATTCTTCTCATTAATTTCTTACTTTTGTCAGCTATGTTTTTAAAATAATAATTGAGTCAATTTATATGGAAATTCCTGCAAAGTATAACCCTGCCGAGGTTGAAGATAAGTGGTATAAGTATTGGATGGAGAATAAGTTTTTCCGTTCAGTTCCCGATGAGCGCGAACCTTACTGTATTGTAATCCCCCCGCCAAACGTAACAGGCGTGCTACATATGGGGCACATGCTTAACAATACCATTCAGGATGTGCTTATCCGCAGGGCTAGGATGACAGGGAAAAATGCGTGCTGGATTCCTGGAACAGATCATGCATCGATTGCAACCGAGGCAAAGGTTGTTTCGAAGCTAAAAGCTGAGGGAATTGATAAGAATTCCCTTACCCGCGATGAGTTTCTTAAACATGCCTGGGAATGGAAGGAGAAGCATGGTGGAATTATCCTTGAGCAGCTAAAGAAATTGGGTGCATCGTGCGATTGGGAACGCACCAGCTTTACAATGGATGAGAGCTTATCGGCTAGCGTTATAAAGGTTTTTGTTGATCTTCATAATAAGGGTTTGATTTACCGTGGTGTTCGTATGGTAAACTGGGATCCACAGGCTAAAACTGCTGTTAGCGATGAGGAGGTAATCTACCGTGAGGTTAATAGTAAGCTATACTACCTAAAATATTTTATTGATGGTGAGGATGGTTTCGTAACTATTGCTACCACTCGCCCTGAGACAATTCTTGGCGATACTGCCGTTTGCGTTAATCCTAACGATCCACGCTATACCCATTTGAAGGGGAAAAAGGTTATTGTACCACTTATCAAGCGGAGCGTTCCTATTATTTACGATGAGTACGTTGATATGGAGTTTGGTACAGGGGCATTAAAAGTGACTCCTGCACACGATATCAACGACTATATGCTGGGTGATAAGCACAATCTGGAAACTGTTGATATTTTCAATGATGATGGCACTATGAGCGCAGCCGCTCAGCTATACATCGGTAAGGATAGATTTGAGGTACGCAAGATTATTGTAAGGGATTTAGAATCTGCTGGTAACCTTGCAAAGGTTGATGATTACCAGAATAAAGTTGGATACTCCGAAAGGACTGATGCGGTTATTGAGCCAAAGCTCTCAATGCAATGGTTTTTGAAGATGCAGGATCTCTCTAAACCTGCATTGGATGCAGTAATGAATGGTGATGTTCAGATATATCCCGCCAAATTCGTGAATACATACCGCCATTGGATGGAGAATGTTAAGGATTGGTGTCTATCGCGCCAGCTATGGTGGGGACATCGGATTCCTGCATACTACCTGCCCGAAGGTGGATACGTTGTTGCCGAAACCGCCGAGGAGGCTCTTGAACTTGCAAAGAAGAAAACGGGGAATCAATCGCTTAAACTATCCGATTTAAGGCAGGAGGGCGATGTTCTCGATACTTGGTTCAGCTCTTGGTTATGGCCAATTTCCGTTTTTGATGGTATTCGTTACCCCGAAAACGCTGATATCAAATACTACTACCCAACAAATGATCTTATCACTGCTCCCGAAATTCTTTTCTTCTGGGTTGCCAGAATGATAATTGCTGGGTACGAATATCAAAATGAAAAACCTTTTAAGAATGTTTACTTAACGGGTATAGTTCGCGATTCGCAGAAGCGTAAGATGAGCAAGCAGCTGGGAAACTCTCCAGATCCGCTCGATCTTATTGCCAAGTACGGTGCCGATGGGGTACGGATTGGTATGCTACTCTGCTCACCCGCTGGGAACGACCTTATGTTTGAGGAGAGTTTACCCGAGCAAGGTCGTAATTTCAGCAATAAGATATGGAATGCTTACCGCTTGGTTAAAGGGTGGGAGGTAGATGATAAGATATCACAACCTATTTCGTCAAAAGCGTCGATCGAGTGGTTCAATAATATTTTAAATAAGGAGATAGTTCAACTCGACGATCATTTCAATAAATATCGTATCTCCGAAGCGTTGATGGTGGTTTACAAGCTATTCTGGGATGAATTCTCATCATGGCTACTCGAAATGGTTAAACCTGCCTATCAGCAACCTATCGATGCTAAAACCTATTCCGAACTGGTTGATATATTTGAGAAGATGCTCGCACTGCTACACCCATTTATGCCATTTATCACTGAGGAGCTGTGGCAGTACCTAAAGGAGCGGAAACAGGGCGATAGCCTTATGATTAGCCAAATGCCAAATGCTGAGAGTTTCGATTCGGGTTTACTTGAGCGTTTTGAGCTGATGAAGGAGGTTATTGCAGGGGTTCGTACTGTTCGTCAGGAAAAGAATATCCCCAATAAGCAATCGCTCAAACTTTTCATTAAAGTTACAGATCAATTTGGTGATGAGGTTGAGAGCATTATCTCTAAACTTGCGGGTCTCGAAGGTTTAACCTATACCAATGAGAAGGTTGAGGGTGCTGCATCGTTTATGGTTAAATCGGCAGAATTCTATATTCCTCTTGAGGGCTTAGTGGATGCGGAAGAGGAAATCGAAAAGCTTAAAGCCGAGCTGGAGTATACCAAGGGATTCCTCCAAAGTGTAATGAAGAAGCTAAGCAACGAACGATTTGTTAATAGCGCCCCTGCTCAGGTTGTTGAAATAGAAAAGAATAAACAAGCTGATGCTGAATCGAAAATTAAAGTTATTGAGGAGAGGCTGGCTCTACTATCCAAATAAAACAAAGAGTTCCGAACTTTTTGAAAGTTCGGAACTCTTTGTTTTACGGCCTCAGCTGAACGTGATTATCGTAAACTTCATAAACCACAAAGGTCTTAAAGACCTTTGTGGTTTTGTAGGATAAAACGGAAGTTGCTAGTCTTTCTGGTTTCGATCTCAGGCGTAGCCTGTAGCAATAGAACGATGCAAGTACACTCAGCTAACTTGCGCCGAAAACAATCATTTTTGTTTTTGCTTACTGGTTCGGATGAACGGAGATTTTAATCAGAACATTTTCAATTAAAACCTTTAAACTACCATATCCATTTTCAAAAGTCGTATATTTCCAACCGTACCACCATGGTGTTTCTTTGAAGCCTTCTAACAATGGCTTTAAAAACGACTTAACTTCTTCATTTAACTCAGCACTCGCTTCATGTCTGCCAATACCATAGTAGATATTTGTTTCTTTCTCTATTAAAATAGCAAACTTATATCCATTGTACTCTATAATAACACCAACTTTTGGGAACTTAATTGCATTTACATAATCTACAGTAACCAAGTTAGGAAAATCAATTTTTAATTGTCTGAGCCAACTGTTCCAGCATTCTTTTTCTGTGGATTGCAACATCGACTTGATTTGCTCTTCAACTTTTATAAGTTGTGATAGTTTATTGGTTAATTTATAATGATTTTTTTCAGGAGTTGAATTTAATTCAAGAGCCTCTTTGATGTGTTTTTGTAATTCTGAGTTCATTTTATGATTAATTTTTCGGAGATTAAACATACCTTCTAAATAATCAATATATTGTTCTATAGTAGATTTTAGATAGACATCTTTTACTTTACAGTTTGGAAGTACATAATCAGTGAGCCAAGGTAAAATATCGTGTCTGAATGAAATTTGAAAATATCTTTTACTGAATAGTTCTCTATAATTAGTGCCATTTTCATTTATCCAACTTTGATTTTCAGGTTTTTTATTACCATATTTTGTTAGGTAAATAAAATAAATTTGGGTCTCTTTAAATCCCATTTTCTTAACTTTATCAATATATCGAGCTATTTGGGATACTTGATCTACTGCATCATGAATTTTGTTTTCAATAATAATAGCAAAATCTTTGTCAATAACTAATATATCAATTCTTTCTTTTTCAGAAGTAATTTGAGGTTTAACCGGTCTTTGATTAAAGTCAGCATTTTGAGTTGTCAAATAGCATAAAAAACTGTGAAGTATTTCAGATTTATTGTCATTTTTTTGTTTTAATAATTCTGCAAAGATTCTGCTATTTGCATTTTCATTTGCCCATAATAAATCCAAAATATTTATATGATAGGGTAATTTATTTTTCTCAGTTTGATAAATTGACATAAACGAAACTGTCAACTTGTTAATTTCATCAAAGTCAATTAGATTTGATATGTCGGACAAATGATAAATCTCATTAACTAATGCAATTGAATCACCAAACAGTTCTATTTCGTCATTCATATTTTAATTGAATTTCATTTTTTTACACATTTTGATTTAAGATTAATTAATTTGGTTTAAACCCAAAATAATTGTTGTTTATAAATATTTGTCTTTTAGTATTCTTGTTTGAACCGTTTGCCTTTCTTTTTTTGAGTGCCGCATCTAATTAATTATTCAGGTTCTCCGTATATATCCTCCAAAAATCAGAAAAATGTATACTTTTTTTATCGAACCCTATACAAAGTTAATATTTTATTTTAATGAAAGTCTTTTCTTTCTTCCTAATCGATTTACCAATGCAGGAAAGTCGAATTCTTTTCTTCTCGAACGATAGAATAAGGTAGGAAAGTCGAATTCCTTCTAAAGCAACTTCTTAAACTTTACAATTCCATACCTTTAAAAACTCCGAATTCATATCAAACTCAGAACGATTTAATCTATATAATACTCACAAAACTTTTCAGGATACTCATCTTGGAAGGTTTTTTCTTAAATGCCTGTTGCGAAACATTTTTTCTTTTGCTTGCTGATGTAAAGGACTTTTATAGATTTGTGAACTTTTCTTTTAATAAAACAGAATAAAAATGAAAGATTCTGAAATCTCAATGAACCCTAATGAGCTGGTTCAGTTTTTAAAGAAACCAGCAGATCAATTTACCAAGGATGACATTATATCTTTCTGCGAGGAGAATGGTATTGAAATGGTTAACTTCCGCTATGTTGCTGAGGATGGGAAGTTAAAGACCTTGAATTTTGTTATAAATTCCAAGGAACATCTCGATTCAATACTTTCTGCAGGAGAACGAGTTGATGGGAGTAGCCTTTTTTCATTCATTGAGGCAGGTAGTAGCGATTTGTATGTAATACCTCGTTATAAAACAGCTTTTGTAAACCCTTTTACAGAAGTTCCAACCATTGATATTCTTTGTACTTTCTATACCAATGAGGGAAAACCTCTTGAGAGTTCACCTGAATATGTTTTACGGAAAGCTCACGATTTATTTAAGAAAGAAACAGGAGCTACTTTTAAAGCACTTGCAGAACTTGAGTATTATGTAATTAGTGAGAGAGAAGATGCATACCCTGGTGTTGACCAAAAAGGGTATCATTCCTCCGAGCCATTTGCAAAATGGGAAGGCCTTAGAAGGGAAGCTCTTGTATTAATTGCAAAAGCTGGTGGGAAAATCAAATATGGACACTCCGAGGTTGGTTGCTTTATGACTGAGGATAAACTATACGAGCAGCACGAAATAGAGTTCTTACCAACCCCTGCTGAACAAGCTGTTGACCAGTTTGTAATTGCAAAATGGATTGTTAGAATGCTTGGGTATCAGTATGGTGTTGATATCAGTATTGCCCCTAAGATTACAGTTGGGAAGGCAGGAAGCGGCCTCCATTTCCATATGATGGCAGAGAAGGATGGTTGTAATCTAATGGTTGAGAATGGCAAGTTAAGCCCAATGGCTCGTAAGATGATTGCTGGAATTCTTGACGTTGCAGATGCTCTAACAGCATTTGGAAACTCAATCCCAACTTCATACTTAAGACTTGTGCCTCATCAGGAAGCTCCAACGAATATTTGCTGGGGAGATCGCAACCGTTCAGTAGTTATTCGCGTTCCTCTTGGATGGTCAGGTGCTCAACACATGATTCAAGATGCTAACCCTCAGGATTGCAAATGCCAGCCCGAAAGTGTTAATAAGCAAACTTTTGAATTCAGAGTACCCGATGGTTCTGCTGATCCATACCTTTTGGTTGCAGGGCTTATTATTTCATCTTTAAACGGAATCAAACGTCCAGATGCTCTTGAAGTAGCTGAGAAATTGTATGTAGATGTGAATATATTCAAGCCAGAATTCAAAGAGAAACTGGCTACACTTAAACAGCTACCACTTTCTTGCTATGAATCAGCCGAAGCGCTTGACGCAAAGCGTGCATCATTTGAGGCCAATGGCATCTTCCCAAAAGGTATGATTGATTCTCGAATCAAATATTTAAAGGCTTTTAATGATAAGGGTCTTAGCGAGAAACTTTATGGTAAAAACGACGAAATAGCTAAGTTAGTTCAACAATTCTTGCATATTGCATAGAATTAGGATATTATGTTTATTCAAAAAAAAGCCCCCTATGAATGCTTTATTCTCAGGGGGCTTTTTAATTTTTAATTTTCGTATATAAATTCAAAAAATTCATAACTTAGACGACTTTCGTTTTATGATTATGAGGAGAGAAAGAGGTGCTATTGTAATTACATCAAACGAATTAATCGTTAGTAGGGTTAAAGAAAATCTGATAACCTTAGGATTTACTGACTTTACTGTTATTCCAAATGCTGCTAGCATACAAACAGTTAAACCTAACTCATCCTTTGAACTTATAGTACTTGAACTCAATAATGAGAGTGAGGTATGGTTATCGGAGACAAAGGAAACTATTCAAAAATATTTTGGTTTTATAATACCAATAATCATTTATGCTGCCGAAGTTAGAGCAAAAGAGTTGGTGAGAAAGGGTCTTTTGAGTAATTTTGGTTATATCAATCATTCCTTTACACTTCGTGAGCTGGAATTGTGCTTAGAGGCTTTTATAGTAACAGGGAGTTCAATAGCCAAAAACGATTTACGAATAAATATTGGAGGATTTCAGGCTCTTTTTAATTTATCTCCTAGTGGAGTTATTATTTGCAATGAATCGGGTGAAATTATTAATGCTAATAGAATACTTTGCGACCTTTTAGGGTATAGTCTTGAAGAGTTACTTTCCATGCATGTTAAGGATATTGCTCCTAAAAATATTCATAAACAAATAGTTGAAAACATTCAAAGGATAATAAATGGCGAAACACTATATTCTGAAGTAATAAACATTTGCAAAGATGGTAGTATCAAATATTTCAACATTGTTGAAACACGAATTATACTTTCGGATGGTAAACTCGGTTATGTAATTATGTTATCAGATATTACTAAATGGAAAGAAATAAATATAACACTATCAGAATCAGAAGAAAAATATCGAATTCTCGTTGAGCAATCAAATGATGGAATAGCCTATGCCCAGAATGGCAGGTTGATTTTTGGAAACCCGAAAATATTAGAATTAATTGGTATTCCTTCGGAAGAGTTTATTGGTCAACCTATAGAAAAATTTATTTATTCTGACAAATCAGAAACAATAAAAAACAGATTCGAAAATCAGCATCTTGGAGAAAATATCTCTGATATTTATGAAACATCAATTCTAAGTGCAAATGGGAAACATTTACCTGTTGAGCTTAGCGCAAAAAATGCAAAGTTTAAAGGTGAAAACATAACAATAATATTTATTAGAGATATTTCGAAAAGGAAATTAGCAGAAAAATATTTGAGAGAGAGCGAGGAGAGTTATCGAAGTGTTTTTGATAATGCAAGTGAGGCAATTTATATTCAAGATTCAAAGGGAATTTTTCTAGATGTTAACAAAGCGGCCTTAAAACTCTACGGATATTCAAAATCCGAAATCGTAGGCCATACACCTGAGAAATTGTCAGCACCTGATAAAAATAATCTCGAAGAAACGAAAAAAAGATTGATCAAGGCATTTGAAGGAGAAACTCAATTCTTTGAATTTTGGGGTAAAGCAAAAAATGGGAGAATTTTCCCTAAGGAAGTATACCTAAATAAAGGGCGTTATTTTGGTAATGATGTCGTATTTGCAATGGCTAGAGAGATATCTGATAGAAAAAACGCTGAAGAGATTTTAATTGAGAGTGAAGAGAAATACAGAACTTTAGCAGAGCAAATCCCCGTTGGATTGTATCAAATTACTGTTGATGGTCGTTTTTTATACGCAAATCTTGCCCTTGCTAAAATAATTGGATTTAATTCAGTTGCTGAATTGATGCAACATAACTCGAATGAATTTTATCTCATTCCTAATAAAAGATTTGATCACGCTCAAAGAATAAATAATCAATCACAACAAATAAGTGATGAGTTAAAAATAATTCGCAAGGATGGCAAAATCATATGGGTTAGAGATAATGGACAAATTACATACGACAAAAAAGGCGAAATTCTATATATAGCTGGGGTAATCGAGAATATTACTGAGCAAAAAGAAGCTGACGAGGCACTTAGAAATAGTGAGGGTAACCTAAGAGCAATGCTAAATGCCATTCCAGATCAAATATTTAAATTTAACAAGGAGGGGGTTTATCTCGATTTGCCTGCAATAGAAAAGGAAGACTTTATTATCGAGTCCAATAAAATGAATGGTAAATCCATTTTTGAATTTTTCCCATCCGATTTTTGTAATACTCTACTTTCAAAAATAAACGAATGCTTGGAAACATCAAAACTCCAATCATTTGAATATTCAATAATGGTAAAGGATGAATTAAACTTTTTTGAAGCTCGTTTAGTTCCAATTAGAGTGAATGAGGTGCTATCATTTTTTAGAAATATTACAGATAAGAAGAAGACAGAAGAGAACATTAGAATGCTTGCTCAAACAATTATGAATGTGCAGGAATGTATTTCAATAGAAGATTTAAATAGTAAACTTATATATGTTAATCCTGCATTTTTAAAGACCTATGGGTATGAAGAAAATGAAGTATTAGGGCAAGATATTTCAATCATTCAATCAGTTTCAGTTGACAGTAATTTGCCTGAAATAATACTAGAGCGAACCCTTAATGGTGGATGGCAAGGGGAGTTAATAAACAAAAGAAAGGATGGAAGCGAATTCCCAATATCATTGTCAACCGCTGTTGTAAGAAATGAAAATGGAGAACCATTAGCGTTTGTTGGAGTTGCTAATGATATTACTGATAGAAAAGCTAGCGAACAGGAGGTTTTAGCAGCAAAGGAAAAAGCGGAGGAGTCGGACAGACTTAAAACGTCTTTCCTAGCTAATATGAGCCATGAGATACGCTCTCCAATGAATGCAATCCTTGGGTTTATTCGAATTCTTAAAGAGGAGGAAAACCTCTCTGAAGAAGGAAGGCAATACATTGAACTTATTTCAAACAGCGGGATGCAGCTAATTTCAATAATCGAGGATATTATAGATACATCTAAAATTCAAGCAAATCAGCTCAGATTGAGTATTCATGAGTTCGATCTTAATGCTCTTCTTTCTGATGTTTTTACAGTATTTAGCACTCAAATTAAGGAGAAACCTACGAGAAGCACCTTACTACTACCTCCAGTATTTGGTAATCCATCACCTTTCCTAATAAATTCTGATGATTTAAGAATCAGGCAGATACTAATCAATCTGTTGAGCAATGCAATGAAATTTACTCCAAAAGGTGTTATAGAGTTCGGTTATTCAATTATTATTGATGATGAAAATCCTTTAATTAAACTTTTTGTTAAGGATACAGGAATTGGTTTAGCTCCCGAAAAGCAAAAGTTAATCTTTGAAAGATTCCGCCAAGCTGACGACTCCTATACTAGAGTATATGGTGGATCGGGTCTTGGTTTAGCCATTTCAAAAGGTTTAATTGAATTACTTGGGGGTGAAATTTGGGTCGAAAGTGAAGTGGGTAAAGGATCTGAATTTTATTTTACTTTGCCAATAAATTGTGTATTCTCAGAAATAAGAGAAAAACCTGATAGTAGTAAAGTTGAAGATATTGGATTGAATAGAGTTGATGGGCTAAATTGGTCTAGTAAGACATTTTTAATTATCGAGGATATCAAAGAGATTCAATTTTACCTTGAAAAAATACTTGAAAGAACAGGTGTAAAATTACTTTTTGCCGACTCTTTAAAAGAAGCAAGGCGATTGTTTAATGATAATCAAAAAATTGATTTAGTTTTACTTGATATCCGATTACCTGATGGTGATGGGTATGATCTATCCCTTGAATTCAAAAGGGCTAAACCCGAAATTCCTATTATTGCCCAAACCGCATATGCAATGTATGGAGAAAAAGAGAAGAGCGCATCCTTTGGATGTGATGATTATATTACAAAACCCATTGACCCTGATCTTTTATTCTTAAAAATTCATAATGTTTTTCAGAAGGCAGAATAGTTTTAAAAATCCGATGAAGTTTATGAAGTTTTTACTACGGAGCTAATCGTTCTATTATCCACTCACCGTTCACAAACCTGTATTGAATTCTATCGTGAAGGCGATTGGTTCGACCTTGCCAAAACTCAAAAAGAGAAGGGCGGAGGAGATACCCACCCCAATTCGATGGGCGATTAATTGGCTTTTCTGAAAATTTATGATGATAATCAACCTGTAATGACTCAATATGGTTTCTATTTGGTATTACCTGACTTTGCGGGGATACCAATGCAGCAATTTTACTACCTTCTGGTCTTGAGTCAAAATAGTTATCACTTTCGGTCTCACTAACTCTACTTACATATCCTTCTATACGAACCTGTCGCTCAAGTTCAGGCCAAAAGAAAACAAGCGATGCATAAGGATTTTTCTCAAGTTCCAAAGCTTTCCGGCTATGGTAATTAGTAAAGAATGAGAACCCTCTATTATCAAATTGTTTTAGTAGAACAACCCTTGCCGAAGGCTTTCCCTCACGGGTTGATGTTGCAAGAATCATAGCGTTGGGTTCGAGAACTTTAGCATTTAAAACTTCATCAAACCATAAACCAAACTGAACAAAAGGGTCGCGATCAATCTCCTGTTCATCAAGTTTTTTAAGAGTATAATCCCTTCGAATGGAGGCTATATTTCGAGTACTCATTCTAATATCGGGTTGCTATCACTATCTAATTTTTCTTTTGCCGATGTAATTGAAGCGTTCAATTCAAACCCAAGGATTAAACCGAAGGCGTTAAAGTATAACCAAAGAAGGAAAACGATTAACCCTCCCAGAGATCCATAGAAAGTATTGTATTGACCAAAATTGTTAACATAGAATGAAAAAGCCAGCGAGGTAAGAATAATAAGTAAGGTTGCAAGCGACGAACCTCCTGAGAAAAATCTAAATTTTTCCCTTTTGGCAGGAGCTAAATAGTAAAGAAATGAAATACAAAAATAGAATAGGGCAATAATAATAAACCATTTACCAATATCTAAAAGGTAATAAGTCAAATCCATTTCAATCCACCCAAAGTTTATAGCCCAGGTTAAGGACTTTTGGCCGAAAAATATGAGTACTACACCAATCATCACTAAAATTGGTAGAATCAGGGTTAAAACAAGTGCAATGAGATGTTGTTCAAAAAACTTTCTGGTTTCGATAGTATGGTATGTAGCATTGAACGCTTCGATTAATGCATTAACCCCATTATGACTAAAGAAAAGCGCAGCAAAAAATCCGAAGGAAAGCAATCCTCCGCTCTTCATTGTTAGAACTTCGGTTAAAGTTGATTGAACGGTATGAAAAGCATAATCGGGCATTATTCCTTGTATCAACAAGAGTAGTTGAACCTGAAAATCTTTTACTGGGATATAAGGAATGAGTGTAAATAGAAAAATGAGAGTTGGAACAATTGCAAGATAAAAGCTAAAAGCTACCGCCGATGCTCGTGTTGTAATTGCCCCGTTTACAATTCCTTTGAAGAAAAATTTAATTACATAATACAAAGGAACCTCATGAAATCCAGGAACGGTAAAACTTTTTGCTTTTTTGATAGCAATTTGGTAGCTAATTTTAAAAAATCTTATTTGTCTTTGAATAAAACGATTGTTTTGCTTAATGCTCATAAGAGAATCCTATACTTTCTTTAGATTCATATCAATACTTTTGATCTGATGAGTTATTGCTCCTACAGATATAAAATCAACTCCACATTCAGCATAACCTCTTACTGTATCTAGGTTTATTCCACCGGATGATTCCGTTTCGAAACGACCATTAATCATTTTAACGGCTAGTCGGGTATTCTCGAGGTTAAAATTATCGAGCATAATTCTTTGAACGCTCCCAACAGATAATACCCTTTCAACTTCATTCAAATTGCGTGTTTCAACCTCAATTCCAATACTTTTCCCTGTTCTTAAGAGATAATTTTTCGCTTGTAGAATTGCATTCTCAATACTTCCAGCAAAATCAATATGGTTGTCCTTAAGCATTATCATATCGTAAAGCCCCATACGATGATTTTCACCACCTCCAATTTTCACAGCAATCTTATCAAGCACCCTCATACCAGGTGTAGTTTTCCGAGTATCAAGAATTTTGGCTTTGGTTCCCTCAATTTTTTTTACGTATTCATTGGTTTGCGTTGCAATTCCACTCATGCGTTGCATCACATTTAGAACTATCCGTTCGGCTTGAAGTAGCGAGTGAGTTTTACCTTCAGCAGTAAAAATAAAATCGCCCGAATTTACAGGAGTACCATCAATAATAAGAACCTCAAAATCAATGTAGATATCTAATTTACGATAAATTCTTTTAGCAATTTCAACCCCAGCAATTATGCCCTGTTGCTTAACCATTAACCGAACCTTTCCCTTTGCGGATTCTGGTATACAAGAAAGCGATGAGTGATCACCATCGCCAATATCCTCCGCTATAGCTAAATCAATTAGGCTATCAATTAGAATATCTTCCATTGTTGATTAAAGGGATTATTAATTTGAATTATTCGTTGACTCCTTCGTCGTTTTGCTCAATCCTAAGCTGATGAATAAGAGTTTGGTTATTCTCTGTTTTCATAAAAAACGATACTCGAAGATTACCGCTTTTTACAGTTAAAGTTCCTATCGCAAAACTTGATACATCTTTTACACCCTGATGATTAATAATAAATTTGGTGGGCTTATTCTCTTCAAAAAAATCTTTAAGAAGAATTTCAGCTTGTGATATGCTATAGAAATTTTCTTTCCCTACAATCTCAAGCTCAACGGTTTCGGTAAAATACTTCGAAAGTTCCTTCGAATTACCAGTTTGGAGTGCTGTGGATACCTTTTTCATAACATCCGTTGCATTCTGACTCATTGTAAATGCAAATACAGTCATAATGCTAAGCGCTAATATTATAAGAGGTAGAATTTTAGTTTTTATCATTTTCTTTTTTTTAATATTTATCCAGTATACTACTTAGGATAACAAAGTTTAGACCAAAAAGCTAGAGCCATTAAATGGTAAATTTAATTTAGAATTGGCAAAATACCTAATTTTACCTAAAATCAGATATTCAAAACTTATTGTAAATTGCTTGAGTTCGTTGAACAAGATATTATATTTACCAAATCCCCTTAAGGTTTGATTTTTTTGCAATCTAATAAGCTGGTTAATGAAGATAACTCTAATAGTTGTTGGCAAAATAGACAAAAGGTATATT
The DNA here is from genome assembly GCA_013141385.1 of Bacteroidales bacterium. Taxonomy (NCBI): domain Bacteria; kingdom Pseudomonadati; phylum Bacteroidota; class Bacteroidia; order Bacteroidales; species Bacteroidales bacterium. The sequence goes on from JABFRB010000030.1 coordinate 23,022, forward strand.
CTTGATGGTTTCACTGAATATGAAAAAAGACTTTCACACTACTGCAAACTTGATGTCAAAGTGATACCTGACATAAAGAATTCAAAAGCGATGACGCCAGCTATTCAGATGCAAAAGGAAGGAGAATTAATCCTAGCTGCAATTCGTTCATCAACAGAGGTTATAATTCTTGATGAGAGGGGGAGTGAGTACACATCAATAGATTTTGCAAGATTTATTGAGAAAAAAGCCGTATTGGGATTAAAAGAAATTACATTTATTATTGGTGGACCATACGGTTTTTCGCCCGATGTAAAATCAAAGGCTACGGCAATGGTTTCGTTATCACAGATGACTTTTTCACATCAAATTGTTAGGTTAGTTTTTATGGAGCAGCTCTACCGGGCAATGACAATCATTAAAGGAGAACCATATCATCACGAGTAAAAATTAGTTTTCTAGGTTAAAATATAAGAAGCGGCTTAGTTTTTGATGCAATTAAAGTCCAAAAAAAACAGCTATGAATTATAAATGGTTTCATTCAGCTATCCTTTCAATTGCGGCTATTGGCTTCTTTTTACTTTCGGAATATTCGCCATCTATATTATCATCTCTGTCTAGATCTGAACCTAACTTCAAAAAAATTGAAAGAAAAATCCAAAAGGATTTAAATGAAGCAGAACGTTACGCTCAATTTTTCCTCGATAAATCTAGTAGATATGGTATTAGCAGGGTTTTTAAAATTTACACAGACAGTTTAAGTGAGGAATTGGCTGAAAAAAATATTTCAATTCTACTTTTTAGAAATGATAAACTCGTTTTTTGGTCCAATAGCCTTGATTTTAAAAGTAATGCGATTGATAAATCAAAATATTTTCTCTGTAATAATCAAAACACTTGGTATGTTGGACAGTGGGCGACTGAAAAGAGTGATAAGGTGTTAGCATTACTTCTATTGAAGCATGAATACCCATATCAAAATAAGTTTCTGGAGAATGGCTATAACCCTAAATTCAATGATTTGAATGGGTATGTAATTGCTGAGCAGAACGATAATAATACTAAGAAATTAATGCTAAAAGATGGCACAACTATTAGTTTTAAGAACAGTAAAAAGCAACATAACGACTGGTACAGTATTATCAAATCTATTCTTCAATGGATATCATTCTTGTCGTTGCTAGGAGTTGTGTTTACTTTTTTCAATCACCAATATTTTAGGAATAAGCATTTGCTATTTTCAATTACTAGTACGAGTTTAATCATTCTTCTTAGGTTATTGAGTTTAGAGTTTGGATATCCAAACCGTGGGTTAGGAGAGCTTTTTAGTCCAGAAATATATGCCCATTCAACATTAAATCCCTCTCTTGGAGATTTTCTAATAAATGCTATTCTTGTCTTCACTTTAGTATTGCTGATTTATAGGAAATACAGACTTTCCAGTATCACAGTATCCATTAGGTTTAAAAAAATCTATGTTATCGTTTTATCCGCTTTAGTTTGGGGTGTCTATATTTTGGTTGATAGTCTTTTTTCATCGCTTATAATGCATTCTACTATTACTTTAGAAACCTATAGAATTTTTAACCTTTCAATATTTTCGCTCCTTTGCTATGTTGCCATATCTTTTTGGATTGTTTCTTCATTGCTCCTTACAGATTTATGGACAAGCATTTTCAGGAAAATTTTTAATGAGTCAACCTTAGCTTTAAATGCACTATTTGGTTTCATTGGAGCATATACCATTGGCATTACATTGGGTTATATGCCTACAATTTACGGATTACTTTGGGCCATAGCCACGTTTAGTTTACTCTTTAGACTTAGATATAGGAATCTTCAGATTTCAACATCATGGTTTTTGGTTTTGTTATGTTTTCTTGCGCTTTACGCCGTTCTTTTAGTATCAGACTTTACATATCGTAAAGATCGTGAAGTACGAAAGGTATTGGCAATTAATCTTAGTAACGAAAGAGATCCAATAGCGGAGACCTTATTTAGTTCTCTTAAGAGGAGATTAGAGGCTGATACGATAGTACATCAATATCTGGAAGATATTCAAAAGCATGATATTGAGATGTACGGTTATTTGCAGAACTCATACTTTAATGGATATTTTAAAAAATATAATTTTCGAGCAACAGTCTGCTATCCGGGGTCTGATCTTATAATGGATAATTCCGATCAAAAGGTTGACTGTAATGGATTTTTTAATGATTTGATAAATGTTTATGGCATAAGCATTCCAGGTACATCGTTCTATTTTTTGAATACTCAAAATGGACGAATAAATTACATTGGATATGCAGAATGTAATCACAAATCTAGGACATCCAGACTTTATATCGAATTTGATTCAAAAATGAATCTTGAGCAGTTGGGGTACCCTGAATTGCTTCTTGAGGAAAAATTTATTAGCAAATCAAAACTTCCTGTTTACTCTACAGCGAAATATCACCAAAATCAGCTAATAGCTCAAACGGGTGATTATTCCTACAGGCTAGAGAGTACATTTAAGCTCGATTCAACTCAAAAGTTTGACTTCACAAATCTTGGCAAATATAACCATCTGGTTTACAGAAACGATGATGACGATATTGTTATAATCAGCAGACCCCGAGAAACGTTACTAAATACAACGGCATCATTTGCTTACATATTCTTCTTTTTTGGACTCGTACTTACACTCTTGTTCAAACTAGCATTATTCCCAATAAGAACAAGATCTGAAATATCCAGTTTCAAGTATAGGATAAAGACTGCAATGATCTTAGTCGTTTTTCTTTCACTTATTCTAGTAGCAACGGTTTCAGTTATTTATAGCATTAAGAGTTTTGAGAAAAGAAGCATCGATAATCTTAGCGAGAAACTACTGTCTGTGATGGTTGAGATAGAACGAGATTACGGAAAAGAAGATCTATTTACACCATCCAACTACGATTTTCTATCAAATAAACTATTTCAGCTATCAAATATTTTTTATTCTGACATTAACCTTTACAGTACATCTGGCATATTGCTTGGTTCATCCCGCCCCGAAATATTCGAAAGAAAATTGCAGGGAAGAAATATGAATCCAGCCGCTTGGTATGAAATGGCCTACTGCAATACCCAAAAAATTATTCATAAGGAAAAGATAGGTAATATGTCCTTCCTTTCGGCTTATGTTCCATTAATTGATCAGAACAGTAATATCATAGGCTACCTTAATTTACCGTATTTTACACGTCAAGGGGAATTTATACTTGAACTCTATTCTATAATTGTTGCAATTATCAATATATATGCGCTAATCACGCTATTTGCTTTTGTTGTGGCGATAATAATATCGAATCAGATTTCCAAGCCACTTGAGTTAATTAGAGAGAAAATACGTAATGTAGATATTTCAGGTCATAATGAACCTATAAAATATATTAGCGAGGATGAGTTAGGCCAACTAGTAAAGGAGTACAATAGGATGGTACTGGAACTTGCTGATAGTGCTGAGAAGTTAGCTAGAAGTCAACGTGAGAGTGCTTGGCGCGAAATGGCTAGGCAAATTGCACATGAAATTAAAAACCCTTTAACTCCCATGAAACTTAGCCTTCAGCATTTAATTAAGGTAAAACAGGAGGGGAGCGAGAATTGGGATTTGATGTTTCAGAAGTTTTCTGTATCCCTTATTGATCAAATAAATAGTTTATCGAATATAGCAACTGAGTTTTCAAACTTCGCTAAGATGCCCGTTTCATCTATTGTTGAGGTAAATATGAATTCAATTGTTGATGAAATATTGACCTTATTCTCAGGGTATAACAATATTAAATTCACCTATGTTAATGGGTGTGGTAGACAGATTACTGTTAAGGGGGATAGAGAGCAGCTATTTAGAGTTTTTGTAAATCTTACTAAAAACGCCGTTCAGTCCATTGAAAAAGGGAAAAGAGGGGATATTAAAATTGAGTTATCTTGTAAAGATAAAACAGTGATTGTTAGTGTTGAAGACAATGGTAAAGGTATACCCGATGAACTTAGTCCAAAATTATTTAGCCCAAATTTTACCACAAAATCCAGTGGTATGGGGCTTGGTTTGGCAATTGTAAAGGGAATTGTTGAGAGTACGGGCGGTAAGATATGGTTTGAAACGGAATTAGGTAAAGGAACAAAGTTTTTTGTGGAACTGCCATTGAATTCCAATAATTAGATTCAGAATAATAACCAATATGAGTGTCCGTTTAAATAACAAAATCAAACCTTTATCCTGTCATTCCTGCGAATGCAGGAATCCCATTGTTTACATCCAGATTCCGGGACTTCGCCCGGAATGACAACTAAGTATGTTTATTGAAATAGTAATCTAAACGGATACTCATATAACCAAAATATCCCTGAAATCTACGTACTCAGAAACATTGTGATTAAACATCTTTTTTAGGTGCCAAGTATTTATTATAAAGTAAAAGACCAATAATTGTTGCAACCCCAATCATAGAGAACATAAACCAAAACAGGTCTGGACGTCCCATTTTTGTAATTAATCTCACATATGAAAATGCACCTAAAATACCAGCTATAAAACTACCTATTACACCATAAAGGAAAGAATATCCAAGGTAAAGGGCTTTATTTTCTTCAGGCGCAATCAATCCAATATAGGAAATGAACTTTGGGTGAGCCGTCATCTCACCAATAGAAAATACCACCAATCCCATTAAGAAGACCCATGCTTGTGTTGACAATGCAATAATTCCCATTCCAATTGTTCCAAATGTAATACCAATAATTATGGTTGGCAGTGCCTTTTTGTTTTTTACAATATTTGATATAACAAGTTGGAGTAGAATTATTGTTCCTGCTGAAATTACTGTAACGTGTTCAGCATCAAAAGCCCATTGAGGGTTCTCTTTAAATATAGATAGGAATGAATTAACTACATTATTCACAGGAGCCATATCAATATACTCCTTTAAATACCAAAGTACAGCATCAAACATCTGAAAATACATTACCCAAAAGCCGGAATAAATTAGAATCATAAGGAAAAATCGGTAATCCTTTAAAACCAATACCATTCCTTTAAAAACATCTATGATTGATTTTGAGGTTGTGGCTCTTTGAGGCTCTTTGAAAATAAAGATATTTAAGATGAGCATTGAACCAGTAAATGCTGATGCCATAAGAAATATATAAGACCAGCCAATATTCTTAAGGAATGGGATTAAAATTAACGGAAAAAGAAATGCTCCAAGGTTGATAGACCAGTAATAAATTCCAAAACCTAAAGCGGAATTACTTTGATCTGTTGATCGGGCAATTGTTCCAGATATTATAGGTTTAAAGGTTCCTGCTCCAGTTACCATAAGCAGTAGGCTAAGAAAAACGGCAAAATAGGATGTGCTAATACTGGTACAGAAATACCCTAAACTCATTACAATAAAGGCAAACATTAAGGTTTTTCGGTAGCCAAATTGATCCGCAATTGCCCCTGATAGTATAGGTAGAAAGTAGAGTAATGGTGTAATAACACTTTTAATAACACCTACACCCTCTTTCGAAAAGCCTAATCCTCCCTGATTTGTATCCAAAATTAAATAAACTGAAAGAACTGACATCACACCATAATAGGAACCCCTTTCAAAGAATTCCATTACAATTACTGTCCAAAAGTTCTTTGGAAATGACTTATAAACATTAGTTTTAGCAGATTTAACTTCCATAGTTTTTATCATCAGGATTGATTATCTAAATATAAAAACAGCCATTCATTAAAGAACAGCTGTTTTTTTTGAATAAAAAAATATCTTATAAAATTAACTCTTTTTGTTCAGACTTTTCTCGGCTTCTTTCAGTGCTTTTTCGGCTTCTTTTTTTGCATCCTTAGCTTTATTTAGAGCCTCTTTTCCTTTTATTTTCAATTTATTACCAGTTTCATACTTTTTAGTAGAAGCTTTGATTTTGTTATTTATCTCTTTAGAATCAGCTTTATACTTAGTATCTAATGTTTTTAATTCAGCTTTTGCTTGTGTAACTGTCTCTTTATCCTTAGATCTCAGCTGTTTTTCAAGAGGTTTAGTGTTCGAGAAATACTCTTTATCAAGCGATTTAAGTTCACTCTCTAAAGACTTAAGTTCACCTTCAGCTTCTTTTGACATTTCCTGCCCAACTTGAATAAGGCTATCAGCAGAGACTACTTTAGCATCAGCCTTATCAAATTTTAATTTTGCTGCATCAACCTTATCTTGAAGTTTCTTTACTTTAGGATCATCTTGAGCAAAACTAAGGTTTACAGATACTAGGAATAGAAGTATCATGGATATTTTTAGACTTCGGAGTATAAGTTTGTTCATAATGGTTTTTTTTAAGATTAAACTGGATAGTTGTACGTTGATTTTTTCAAGTTGTTGGGTAAATTTAGTAAAAAGATACCCACTTTACTTTAGTGGGTATCTTTTTCTTTATTTTTTCACAAACATAAATTCGCCACCTTCATCGCCAGTATCCTTAATATCACCATACATAGGTGTAACAGGGCTTCCATTCATTACATCAGTTTTAAAACTGCTGAAAAGTTCTTCTGCAGTAAGATAATCTTTGGTATTTTCATTCAACCTTTTAACAAGGTACTCAAGAAATAAACTCTTATCGGGAACAACTGTTAGTGCTCCACTCGTCATCGCCTGTCGACTGGGATTATCATAAAGTTTGTTCTTTGCAGCTGAGGTTTCCTCAAATGTTTTACGATTTCTAAAAATACTACCACCAAAGCAAGCATCAGTGATTAAAAGGGTGTGTTTTGACTTTATTGCTGCAACATAATCCTTTATCTGGCTATTTGCGAGCCAATTTGATGTGGTATTGGATTTTGAATCCACAGGAAGCCAGTACCCAAAATCAGTTTGCTGATCCCAGTAGCCATGTCCAGCATAGAAAACAAGAATGTTGTCGTTCTTAGTTACTTTACGGGTTAACCGATCTAATTCGTTGATTATTTGCTCTCTAGTTGGGTTTTTTATAAATGTCACATCTTCTTGATTAAAGGTGTAACGGGTTGTTAATGCTAAGGAAAGTTTTGCAGCATCGCTAATCGGTTGATCAAGAGTTGGAATTTGAGGATCCTGATAATCATTTGCACCAAGGATAAGAGCATAGTATTTTGGTGCTCTCTTCTCAGTATTGTTAAAAAGAAGATCTAACTCTTCAGCTTCCCCTTTTGCAGTTGCACCAGAAGTAGATTTTCTAAGGACAAAAAATTTCTTCTCAACGCTATTTTGCCTTACATCCAATGCTCTAATTGCAATTTCGTTTTTTCCTACGGAAAGAGAAACAATTGCTTCAAAGGTTCCATCGGAACTTAACTTTGCTTCAAGACCGTTTATAACAACCTCGTATAAACCACTTTCATCAGCGGCCTTCCCTTTAACTGTTATATTCGATTCAGTAGTTGCAAATTCCTCACCAGTACTTAATGCTCTTAAGCGTTTATCGTGCATTCCACTTGATAATTGACCATAAGGACGACCACGAGTTGCTTCTTTCCCTGAAAGAACAACATTTTCTGGGCTTGTAACAGTAAGTACAGGAGGGTTTTTATCTACAACCTCAACTTTTTTAATGGTAAGATGTGATGGACTTGATGCAGCTTCAAGTTTCTTTGAAACTTCAACTTTCATTCCAAGAGTTTTTACTGCAGTAATTGGTAAATCTTGGAACTTTACTTTTCCTATTTTGAGATCTAGTCCATAACCATCATAAGTAATAAGCTCAATACCAAGATCGAGTTTCATGGCTCGGTTCAAATCTTCTGGAACTCTATCAAAAGTAAAAACTGCTTTTACCGTCTCACCGTTCTTTAAAGTTTTTGTTGGGGTTGAGTAGCGTTCATTTCCTTGAACATCACCTAAAGTACCTCGCTGTGCATCGTATTTTTGCTTTTTAAAGTCAGTGATTGTAATTAACCCATTAATCATTTTCAGATCACGGGTTGGACCATTGTTGGTAATAGTAAGCATCATCTCTAAACTATTTTTATTCAGATGATGTAAACTTTCAATTTTGAAATTTACCTTACCAACCTCATCTTGTGTAGGAAGTGTTGATTTTGTGTCGGCGGTTAGTTTAAACATAACATCTCCGTCGAGTTCTTTCATGTCCTTCAGAACATCCCAGATGATGATTTGATTTCTTCCACCAGGAACGTTAGCCCCTACGTTACCCGAAACGCTTTTCATTGGCAAAAAAGTTTTGCCAGCGTCAAGAGAATAATAAGGTGTTACGTTGAACATTTGTCCAAGGCTTTCACCTGAAATTGCATACTCAAGGTTAACTTTTTCGCCAAATTGTTTTGCTGAAATGTTAGTGAAATCTTGAGCTAATGCGGAAATTGCACTAAGCAATATTACCGCCATTACTGATAAGATTGTTCTAAATCTTTTGCTCATATTTTAAAGTTTTATAGGTTCTGAAAATATAGTTTATTATTTGGGAGTAAATATTTCGTTTATGTTTAAATCAAGTTTCATAGTGTCCCTCTCAAATACAATGCCATTTAATTTTAGCTGGGCAAGGTAAGAAACGGTTTCGCGTGTAAGGTTAGATGTTGACGGGTTATATTTTTCTCCTAGGTTTTTGATTCTAGTTTTGGTTTGTTGTGTGGAGAGAGTCAAGTTGCGAAGAAGTTCCCGGGTAAATTTGCTCCACAGTCCATTATAGCTGATTAGAGGAGGAATATTTTTATCCTCAGTGGGAGCTGTATATTTATAAATATAAACCGGGAATTCAATTTTGTTGTTTAAATATTCAGAGTTGGATAGAAACTTATTTCCTTTCTCGCGATATAGATAATGTGCTGATTGAGTTACATTTTCTGATTGACGCAATGCCGATAATAGTTCATACTCAGCCTGAACTTCAAAAGCATCGGCAACTTGTGCTTCAATATAAAGTACTGAACCCACCACTGAAAGTATATTATTACTTTCAGTCTTTAATTCCTTAGGTTCATATTTAATAAGTATCATCGATTCGTTATAGCGTGTCATGTGGCTATCCAAGACAGCAAAAGAAGCATCATCAATTTTTGATGCCGAGGAAACTTTAAAGTAAGTATCGTATCGTTGCCGAAAATCGGAATACCTGCCTGACTGCTTATCGGAAGTGTATACATCCCTAAAATATTGAAGTTTAGCATTAAGATATATCCCTGCCATTGCTTTAGCTCTATGAATGGCCATTTCTTTTGCTTGAGCCGATTCCATATCGGGATCGGAAATTCCAACAGCGTAAATGCAATTCATAGCACTCTGCGGTGGTGTAAAAAACCAAGTAGGTAGTGTATCTGGGTAGAAGCTTAGTTTTGTCAAATTTTTAAACTTATTTGACGATCTGTTTTGAGATTCACTGGTCTCTTTTAAAAAAGTTTTCTCAAAATTATTTTTCTCTTGACTTTTGGAATTGCTTGGAATAATGACAATTGCAATAAGAAAAAGGATGCTGTAAAGGTAAAGTTTTATCATAGTATTAAAAGCTCTTATCTAGGTAAAAATAGGAAATAAAAAGCATTCCATTACCAAACTATATTATCCATTTTTGATGTAAGGTCGATAATGATATGTGAGAGCTGCATTATCAATTGTAAACCAATTAGAATAGATATAGAGACTATCGGGATATCATCAATAATAAAAATGAAGGCTACCCATTGAGAGTAGCCTTCACCTTATAATCTAGAACCTGTTCTTTACAGGTTATTTGAAATAGTTACTATTTAAGAAGAACCTTTTGAGTGTAAACCTTTTTCCCAACCACTACCTTAACGATATATGTACCAGAAATAAAGTTTCCTTCAATTTTATTTAATCCTTGAATTAGATTAACTGTTGAATGAACTTGCGCTCCAAGTATGTTGAAAATACCAAGTTGAGCAGCTCCTTCAAGTACGGGGATTTCTACAAAAATATCCGTAGTATTAGAGTAAATCATTATCGAGTTCAAATCATTAGGATCTACACCAGTACCAGGTGTAATCTGTAGTGTAGCATTTTGAGTTCCCTGATAATTAGGTTCATTAACTGTAACAACAACTGCATAATTACCAGTATTGGTTGGTGCTGTAACAGAACCATCGTAGGTAACGGTATAGTTAAGGTTAGCAGGAACTGTAGTAACAGTAACTGTTTTTGCTGTACCATTATATACCTGAGTTGTATTGGTAATTGTAATGGTAGCTGTAGCCTTACTAATAGTCAATGAACCATTCTGAGTTCCCTGATAGTTAGCATCATTAATAGTAGCCACAACAGCGTAAGTACCAGCATTGGTTGGAGCAGTTGCTGAACCATCATAAGTAACATCAACAGTCAAATCTACTGGGGTGGTAGCGGTAGTTACTGGTTTTGCTGAACCATCGTAGGTTTGGGTGGTGTTTGTGATGTTAATTGTAGCAGTAGCTTTGGTAATAGTAAAATCACCGGCAACATAGCTAAAAGAATAATTTTCATCAACCCCACCAGAAACTGTAATAGCATCAGTATATACTCCAACAACGGTGGTTGCATCGATTGTTGTGTTGGCAGTAGGTTCAGTTGTTAGAACAGAGGCAGTTTCATTATTTACAAAACCGCTATACTGGAATGTTAAAGTTGGATTAACAGTTCCATAAACCTTTGTTTGATCATCAGCAGTAATAGTTAAAGGTGCCTTAGTTACAGTAAAGTTGCCATCAACATAGGTGAAAGTGTAGTTATTGGAAACAGCACCAGAAACTGTTATTGCTCCATTATAAGTACCTACAACGGTGGTTGCATCGACACTAGTAATTGCTGTTGGAGCAGTTGAAAGAACAGCTTCAGTTTCACTATTAACAAATCCGCTATAGTGGAAAGTTAATGTTGGGTTAGTTGCACCATAAGTTTTTGTTTGGTTATCGGCAGTAATAGTTAGTTCTGCTTTACTTATGGTTAACGAACCACTTTGAGTCCCCTGATAGTTAGCATCATTAATAGTAGCAACTACAGCATATGTACTGGCATTGGTTGGAACAGTTGTTGAGCCATCATAGGTAACATTAACAGTCAAACCTAAAGGAGTAGTTACGGTTGTAACAGGTTTTGCTAAACCATCGTAGGTTTGGGTGGTATTGCTAATATTAATAGTTGCAGTAGCCTTTGAAACAGTTAATGTTTGAGAAACGCTATTTGCAGGTGCATAGTTAGCATCACCCGCTTGCGATGCTTTAATTGTAGTAGAACCAGCACCAACAATATGAATTGTACTACCCGTAACAGTAGCTACAGCAGTATTTGAACTTGTGTAAGTTACAGTTAGTGGAGAGGTAGTAGTTGCCCCTGCATCAAAATCGGCATCACCATAAACCTTTGCAGGTAGAGCATTAAAGGTGATTGTTTGAAGCGATGGGTAAGCATTTGCTCTATACATTAACCTTGCATTATTGCCAAACTCACTTGGAATTCCACCACCTACAGGAATTTTAAAGAATGCTCCACTTCTTGATGGGTTTTCTGCTTGATATGAACCAAAGTAGCCACCAGCGCATGATAGACCAACATAATAATCAGCATTAGTAATAGAAGGTGGTGTAAGAATTGTAAATGTAACCCAGGTACCTAAATTGCCTGCCGCAACAGTAAATGGATTTGATTGTCCAATTATTGCTCCGCTAGCATCCATTACATAGGCAGTTGTAGTAAGACCTGTCATTACAGCATTGTTCAAAATCATTGCATCAACTGAAGCAATGTAGGCAGTACCTGTAACATGATATTTACATGCTCCAATAAAACTTCCTGAGTAAGCACTTGAAGCAGTACTGGCAGGATCTGAATAACTGTATGTTCCAGTGGTTACTGTTTGATTAATTGATTTTGTATTATTGGTGTTTATATCATCAGAAGGAATAGAAACAGTAATAACATTTGCACCAGTAACACTAGGTGTGAAAGAAGCAAAACTTACCACTTTTACTTCACCTGGATTAATTGTTGGTATATTTACTACAGCAGGGCTAAAAGTATTTGCTCCTGTGATGTTTAAGGTAACATCAATATTTGTTTGAACTGAAGTACCCTCATTGGAGATAGCTGCAGAAACAATGTGAGGAGCACCGTAGTTTAATGGCAACTGAGCCATAGTATAAACCTCTTTAACAGATATGTCATTAGCCTGACGAGGTGTAAATCTATACTTTAAACCAGCAGTAGGGACAGGTGAAAGTCTTATATTGAATGCGTTTCCAGTATAATTACCATCTAAAAATGAACCAGCAGTCCAAGCACTTGTTGAGCCCTTGGTAATACATACTGTATTTTCAGCTCCAATTGAGAATCCTCTTAATCCAACTGCTACTGTTTTAAATGTTGATGCATTTGCTGTTGGAGTAAAGGTTCCATAAACAAACTCAATAACATTTGTAGTTTCGTAGAGTTTTATTTGGAAAGATAAGTTTGAGTACTGAACGGGTCCACCAGTCTTAACCTTATCGCTTAAATTTTTAAACTGAACAGTGGTTATTCGATTTGGAGTGGTACCTTCGGTATACACCCTGAATTCAGGAGTTCCTGTACCAGCAGTTAAATCGTGATTGAATGGACTAATAAAGTTTATATCATCCAAACTTGTACTATTGAATACACCTCCAACCATTCCACTATATGTAGAATAGAACAAAGCAGCCGTTGAAGGTGGTGTATCTCCCAGTTTAATGAAACCATTGGTGTTTAAAATAAACTTACTAAAAGTACCACAGTTAAAGTTAAATGGGAAACCTATATCAATAGCCGATGAGTTTGCATTATCGTTATTGGCAACTGTAATAGCAGAACCATCTGTACCTAGGTCTGTATATGCGCCACCAGTTACTATTTGTGATAATGTAGATGCAAATGACATTTTATCACAACCAGCTGTGGGAGTAAATGATAGATCGTTACCATATACTGTTCCGTAGCTGTTTGTAGCATAAGTTCTTACATAATAAGTTGCAAGTTTACTTAGGGTAATTGCCTGTTGGAAAGTACCTACACCAGCACCAACAGCAATATGGTTATCAGCCAAAGTTGCTTTACCCGCTGTATTCCAAACAAATCCTCTTTCGGTAACTACATCGCCACCATCAGATGTTACCTCGCCACCAATTGTTGCAGCAAGAATATTTATATTTGTTATGGTTCTGGTTACTACAGATGGAGTACCAAGTGTTGCTGCTGTTCCAACTAATGAAGGAACTTTATAACAGTTAGTTGCAGAATACTCATATATTGCGAAATAGTATGTTTTTGCAGCATTTAATCCAGTTATATTATTTGTTGTTCCTGTTCCTACATAAGCTAGAATATTACCAGTACCTAGATCTGTTCCAACCAGTGAGGTGTAATCAGTTCCATTTACAGGTGAAAAATCAACTGGAGTATCTTGTTTATAAACAACTATTACACCAGCACCGTTACCACGAGTCCAATTTGCGGTTAACGATGTTAAAGCAAGAGCACTTGCATTAAAATCTTTTGCTTGCAATGTTGGGGTTACACACGAAGGTTCAGATACTGCAACATCATCAATATAAAGATTATCGCCAAAATTATTAAACGATTCGAATTTAATCATAACGCTGCTTCCAACATATGGGGTTAGGTCGATGCTCTCCAATCGCCACTCATTAGCAGTAGCGGGGGTCATCCCTAAGCTTGGGTCATAATTGGTTGTAGTTTGAAGTTCCGAACCCTCTTTATAATAAACCTTTGTAAAGGTTGCACCACTGTTAGTTGAAACGTAAACACCTAATCCATCGGCAGCTGTCATATGGTAAGCAACCTTAAAGGTAAGGGTTGGTTGAGTTGCACCTGATAAATCAATTTTCGGGGTTACCAATCCATCAAGTTGACCAGTAGCAGTATAATTCCAACAATCCATCTTAGCGGCTTTTGTACTAGCACCATTCCCAGCAATTGCGGCTTGAGCCCAAGTTGTAGAATTATCAGGGTTAAGAATTGTCCAATTGGTTGGTGGGAATGTTCCTTCAAAATCTTCGGTAAATGGCATTGTAGCTAAAGCAACTGGGAAGTTAATTATAGATTTGCTGTAGACATCATTGTCTGTGTTTCCATCACCTGTAACAGTTACAGTTGATTTAATTGTGTATGAACCCACTACTGACAAATCTGCTGTTGCAGTAAAGGTGTAAGGCGCAGAAGCTCCTGCTGCAATTGTGATGTTAAATGTTTCTGAAACAGGGGTCAAAGCATTAATCTGAAAACTTACCGATCCTGTTGTAATATCAGTTGTTGCATTATTTTTGATTACAACTGTAATTGTCTCTGTACTTGTTAAACCACATGTGTTACCTGCTGGGGCTGTAATTCCGGTTATGGTTGCATCGGTCGTAGGCATATTCTGCATAAAATCAAAAGAAACTACTCCTAAGTTTTCTGCAATATTTACTATCGGTTTCCAAGTACTTTTCCCTGCCCATGACTTTGAGTTAGGGGTAGTTAAATCAGTAAATGAGGTTACGTTAGCTGTTCCTGGGAATGGATCTCCAGTAACAGTTGCTGCCGTTTGAATATTATCAGCTTCAACAAGATCAACGCCTTGATGGGTTGGATCATCATTAACCCCGCGATGAGAAGCATTCCAATTATCATCAATATGCCATATTACCATACCATGACCTGGAATATATTGATCCCACAAAGTTTTTTGACGATTTTCAATAAGAAAATACTCATTATCGGTGGTGCTGTTTACCCTGAAGAAGCTATTATTTGCAACTGATGAGTTTACTGTTTTACCAGTACCAGGGGTTGAAATTACAGTTGGGCTTGACCATCCAAGGAAAGTTTTACACCATACTGACAGACTTGAAGGAGTAATACCATTATTATTCCATGAACCACCAGCCATTAAATCCCAGTTACCAGCATCGAATGCGCCTGAATAGTCAATATCATATAAATCGGGTAGGCCAAGTGCATGGCCAAATTCATGGCAAATAACACCGATATTAGTCATTGCTGAGCCAGAAGAACCAGATAATTCAGGGTCAACGTTGTATGCATCAACTAAAACACCATTATAATTTCTTGCCAATGCTCCAAGACTCCATTTGTGCGACCAAAGAGTATTTGGAGAGGCACCAGCTTCCTCGCCATAACCAGAATGCACAACAATAACACCATCGCAAACACCATCACCATCGTTATCGAATTGAGAGAAGTCAATTCCATCGGCGTGAGCAGCATCAACTGCTTCCTGAACAAATTGTCTGGCATTAATATATTTACTAGTACCAACATTTGCACCGTATTTTGCCATTGTACCAGTTGCATGATATATTGGGGTAACCACTGTTTGTAAATGTAAGGTACCGTATGACATTGATTCATAGAAATCTTTAAAACTACCAGTTCCATTGTAGTTTTCCAGATTCATCATGTTTTCAAAATCAGTCTTTGTAAAAGCAAAAGGTTTATCTTGGAAATCCATCAAAATCATAAGAACCTTTCTTGTTCCGCCAGTTGGGAATGCTTCAAGAGGTCCGTCCGTTTTTGTAATAGACTCTCTTTCGGATTTAACGGTTTGCAATTGTTTTGAACTATACGATAAATCTTTCGATTTTGAAGATAGAAACGATTGTTCCATTCCAGTTCTCTTGGTTGGATCATTCGCTTTAATATCTGAACGAACTAAATTGCCATTTGAATCCTGTTCGGCATAGAAGTATGTTCCCTCTTCATCCTGAATAATGGTAAAACCATCAACGGTTTTTGCCCAATGCAAAGATTCATCCCCTTTTAGGAAGATGTTAATTGTTGAGCCATCAGGGTTTGTATATACTATTTTACCAGGATAAGCTGGGCAAAAGTAGATTCCTTGCCCAATTGTCGATGTTATATTGCTCGTTACATTCTTATCGGTTACAAAAGAAAAAACCGATAATAGAAACAACGCAAATAACCATTTTAGAGTAAAAATTTTCTTCATAATTAGGTTTTTAGGTTAGTAATTTCAAACGGGTCAATATAAAAAAAATATATATAAAGAAATTTTTATAGGTAGGTTTTGGGATTTTGATAGATTTATTCTATATTATGCATATTAGAACCTGATAATTAACAATATATATAATAGTACTTGGTGACTACTTTGTTATTAGTTATTCACTTTTATGAACAGTAAACCCAACCTTTTACAGTTGGGTTTACTGTTTGCTTCTTACATTGTTTAGCACGGATTACGTTTTGCTAACCAAGCGTTTTTGCAAGTTCCACGAAAAGAAATCTGCTGAAACAATCAAAGTACAGCTCATTTTCCGTATTATTATCGCAAAATGCGATTATTTTGCTTGTGGGTTGCTTCGTTGGGCTTAAAATTCCGCTTATCAGAGGAACAAGTTGTACTTAAGTTGACTCCATCCTAGCAGGCTGTAGCCTGTAAAGATATGTTCGACTAAGGTTGAACCTTAGATGAACCTTTTCAAACAGCCTCAACTTAAAGTGTTCAACAAAATCAAATCTACTGTAACTACCAAAGCACAGCCCTCTTTCCGTATAATTATCGCAAATTGCGATTATTTTACTTGTGGGTTGATTTGTTGGGCTTAGGCTTCCGCTTACCAACGGGGGAAGAACCTTAGCTGAACTTCTTCAAACAGAGCCTAATCAGGGAACGCTTAAAAAACCTGCTTTATCTCTAATTTCTCAATATTTGGAATTGTTTTTTTGATTTTTCAACGTAAATTGCACTGTAATATTCAAAGTAATTAGGCAGTTTAACAAAGTAAAGTAATTACCATGAACGTACAAGCCCAAAAAGCGATTATCATAGAGCAGTTTAAACAGGTTAACGATGTGAACCTGATTAACGCTATAAAGAATATACTCGATTATGCTTTGAAGAAAGAGAAGGAAAGCCTTGAAGTCCCCGAAGCTCACCAGAAGTTAGTGCTGGAACGCTTTGATAGAGTACGCAAGAACCCTGAAAGGCTTTTGGATTGGGACAAAGCCAAGAAAACGCTGAAAGCCTGATGAAGAGGTACAAAATAAAGATTGAGCCCGATGCCCTTACCGACATTCAGAAAATTACCGAATGGTACAACGAAAAACAAGCTGGACTTGGCGTAAGGTTTCAGGAAACAGTGGTTAAGCAGATGAATTCGCTGGGCAAAGAACCTCAAGTTTATGCCATTCGCTACAGGGAGATTCGTTGTGTTTTGATAAAGAAATTCCCCTACATGGTGCATTTTTATGTTAACGAAGAGAACGGTACGGTTGAAGTACTTGCTGTGATTAGCACCGATCGCAACCCCAAAATCTGGACAGAGAAAACCAACAGGCATTAAAAAACACAAACCCACACTCAAATAGGAGTGAAATTTGTATTCATTCCTTTCAGGCTTTTGCCTGAAATTCGTATAATGTATAAATTCATTTAACGGTTTTCCATTTCATATCAATCTCAATAATATCAAGAACATAATCGAGACCTGCATAGTTCCTTGCGCTTGAATAAAGGTAATCTTCTGGCTTTGTAACGATACCCGCTCGCACAGGATTATCATGAATATATTCAAGTTTTTGTTCAATGAAATTCTGACTATAGATTATCTCTGCATGACTCTCATGTGTCCACACTTGGTTGGTCTGCTTATTCTTGAATTTTCCATGGTACTCAAAAACCATCTTCATCCACTCTCTACGGCTCTCAATGCCGTCATTTATTACCTCTAAAATTTTTTTGCTCGTGTAGTTCTTGAAATCTCTAATGATTCCGCTTAAATCATTGCGCTCGCTTTGTGCAAGTATATGTATGTGGTTCGACATAATTACGTAAGAGAAAAGGCTTAAGCCTTTATTCTGCTGGCAATACTTAAAGCTATCGATGGCAATATCACGGTAAATTTTCCTTGTAAATAAATCAACCCACCCAACAATTTGAAAAGTTAGATAGTAAAGACCATCCTTTTCAGCAATTTTATAACCTGTAGACATTTTTTGTAGTTTCTATTGCGAATTTACAAATTATACCATTATCAATTGCTTTTACAGTGGTTAATAATTTTGCTGACCTTGATCTCAGGTGCAGCCTACTATTCATAGAACGACGGCGACATGTAGCCGCCGCCGAACCCAATCAATCCTCGTTCGGCTTAGGCTGTGCCTAAGTCGGTTTTATCAAATCAGGCTGAAGCCTGTAAAGATATGTTCGACTAAGGTAGAACCTTAGCCGAACTTCTTGAAGTGACCTCAACTTAACTGTGGTGTGAAATCTGCAGTCACAACTCACTTTCCGTATTATTATCGAAAAATGCGATTATTTTACTTATGACCTGCTTCGTTTGGTTTAGGCTGCTTGCGTAAGTTGGCTTTATCCTATCAGGCATTAGCCTGCAAAGATATGTTCGACTAAGGTAGAACCTTAGCCGAACTTCTTTAAATAGCTTCAGCTTAACTGTGGTGTGAAATCTGCTGTAACAGCCAAGGCACAACTCACTTTCCGTATTATTATCGCAAAATGCGATTATTTTACTTGTGGTTTGATTTGTTTGTTTTTAGGCTGCTTGCGTAAGTTGGCTCTATCCTAGCAGGCTGTAGCCTGTAAAGATATGTTCGACTAAGGTAGAACCTTAGCCGAACTTCTTTAAACAGTCTCAGCTTAACGGGGGTAGAACCTTAGCCGAACTTCTTTAAATAGCCTCAGCCTAACGGGGATTATTCTGTCTATAGTCTAGAAGCCTAGTAAAGAAACTAGATTCAACCTCAATGCAACCAGAGGTTTTTAACTTATATTCTTGAGATATCAAGTCTCGATATTGTGAAGTATACATATTTGCCAATCGCCTCGGTATCATTTATCCAATTTCCATTAGAAAAAGTAATTGTTCCACAATCTATCATCACAGGCTGAATATTTTTAATTTGACCATAACAATTATAATACCCTCGAATGTTTTCTAATGAGACTATTCCTTTCTTATTGGATTTGTTTTCTTCCCAAAATGTTTCTTCAGGTAAATCCTTTTCTATAAAGTTAAAACAAACAGTTGCTGTTTCACCTTCCTCAAAATCACATGGATGACAAAATGCCCAAAATACTTTTCCGGATATTTCAAAAAGAATATCTGCTTCTTGACCTTCTCTGTCAATCCAATCAATTTTTTTAATTAATGCATTGTAATTCATCATCTTAATCCTAATTGAGTGACCGTTTTAATGTGAAAAGTAGAAATTAAAGTACCACCTTCTTTCATGCCAACAAAGCCAAATAGTGATTCACCTGTTCTTGCAGAATTACCCATGTAATAATAATAGCCATTCAGTTGAGAACTATATGTACCATTTCTAATAATCCAATTTGCATCACTTATATAATTTGCTAAATTATATGAAGCCTTTCCTGTGACTTGCATTATTTGGCTAGCATGCCTACCAAAGTGAATAACCGCTTCATCACCACCAAATTTAAAAACTTTGCTAGTCGCAAATAATAGTTTTCCTAATCTAGCGCCTCCCACTGCTACAAGTCCGACAACATCTCCGATAGGTAATTGAGCATCGGCCATGGCTGCAACTGTGAAAAAATCATCCGCTCGGGCAACAAGATCTTCCCAATCAATATTACTAAACCATCCATCCCCTCCTCCTGTGGGTGTAACTCCACCCTCAATTGAACAGGTCAAACTCATATATTTAAGATACTGTTCAGCGGTCATATTATTAGCAAAAGCTCCTCTGGCGTTTGCCTTGCTTTTGGCTTCAGTTTCACCCCAAGAATTAAAGTAATCGTTGTAATCACAACCAGCATTGAGCCCATCTATATCTGATTTATAATATGACATTCCAGTAGACCTTGACCACGATCCGCCAGACGTTGAATTCCCTAGTAAACCAATCGCAACAAGTGGATTCATTGCTAGCATTGTATTATTACGACCCGCATTGAGTAAAAAATTTTGTAAACCAAACGCTCTTTGAAAAGCAGAATAGGCTGGTGTTAACTCATAACAGCCATCTGCAAAGGCTGACTGCTGAATGTACCCCGTTGGATCGGTGAATGCTAGCGGGTTGTTTAGGCAGTAGGTATAACGGTTGTAACTCTGGGTATTGGTAGGTGATTGTACAAATGGATCGGGGCTTAAGAATCTTTGAAGGTAAGGGTCATACAACCTCCCATTCATATTAATTAAGCCAAATCCAGCCATGTGCTCATGGC